>JAPKZC010001162.1 GCA_026394025.1 Candidatus Solibacter sp. | reverse complement strand
CGGCGGCATCCAAGCGGCCAACAGCTACGTCAAGGTCAACCTCAGCCTCTTCGATCTCTATCCGCGGGAGTATTGCCCCAGCATCCCCCCCGAAGTCACCCTCCTGCCCTTCGACCTGCTCTACCAGATGTCGGCATGGACGCGCGCCATCGTGGTCTCGCTCTCCATCGTCCACGCCGCCAATCCGCGCCACCCCGTGCCTGCCGGCTTCACCCTGGATGAACTCTGGCTGCCCGGAGTTAGCCCCGCCTTTCACCACGACCCCTCGCTCTTCACCTGGCACAATTTCTTCCTCAGCGTGGACAAGCTGCTCAAGTGGTGGGAGCGTAGCGGCAGCAAAACCGTCCGCCGCCGCGCCGTGGAGAAGGCCAGGAACTGGATGGTGGAACGCCTGCACCACTCCGACGGCCTGGGCGCCATCTATCCGCCCATGATGTATTCGGTGATGGCCCTGGATGTCCTGGGTTTCGCCAAGGACGACCCCCTGCGTGTCGCTTCGCTGCGCCACTTCAACAACCTGATGGTGGATGATGGCGACCGCTTCTTCTTCCAACCCTGCTTCTCGCCCGTGTGGGATACCGCCATCGGGGCTTATGCCCTGGCCTTGGCCGATCCCCAGCATGACTCGCTCACCCCTGCCGCGGACTGGCTGCTCCACAAGGAAATCCGGCGCAAAGGCGATTGGAGCGTCAAGCGTCCCAATACCGAGCCCTCCGGCTGGGCCTTCGAGTACTCCAACGAGTTTTACCCGGATATCGACGATACCGCGATGGTCATGCTGTCGCTCAGCGAAATCCGCGCCTCCAATCCAGCAGCGCAGCAGGCGGCGTCAAAGCGCGGGATCGCGTGGCTCCTGGCCATGCAATCGAAAGACGGCGGTTGGGCCGCGTTCGACGCTGACAACAACTGGGAATTCCTCGCCCAAGTGCCGTTTTCCGATCACAACGCCATGCTCGATCCCACCTGTGCCGATATCACCGGGCGCGCGCTCGAAGCCCTGGCGGCCCACGGGATCGACGGCAGCCACAAGGCCGTGCGGCGCGGCAGGGATTGGCTGGTCAAGCACCAGGAGGACGACGGCAGTTGGTACGGCCGCTGGGGCGTGGCCTACATTTACGGCACCTGCTTCGCGTTGCGCGGACTCGCCGCGGCGGGCGAGGACGATCGCGAGGCCCACATCCTGCGCTCTGGCGAGTGGCTCCGCTCCATCCAGAACGCCGATGGCGGCTGGGGCGAAAGCTGCCAGAGCTACGACCGACGCACCTTCACCGCCGGGCCCAGTACGCCTTCGCAAACCGCCTGGGCCATTCTGGGGCTGATCGCGGGCGGCGATCCGGCCAGCCTCAGCGTACAGCACGGCATCGAATATCTGCTCGAAACCCAGCGCGGCGACGGAAGCTGGGACGAGGATCTGGCCACCGGCACCGGCTTCCCGCGTGTGTTCTACCTGAACTACCATCTCTACAAGGACTATTTTCCGCTGCTTGCGTTGTCTTCGTTCGTGAAGGCTCGTGCAACTTCGAATGGATAGACTATGAAATTTCCTATCTCGATGACCGCCGGCCTGGCCGGGTACATTTTCAAGAACAAGATGCGTCCCCGTCCCGAGTGGCAGAAGAACGTCGCGGCGGTAGCGGATGCTTCCAACCCGTTCCGTATCCTGCCTGTCAAGACCGGCGAGACGCGCCAGCCGCATCCCATGATCAACAAGCGTTTCCCCATCGTGCTCATGCTCGAGCCCCTGCACGCCTGCAACCTGACGTGCACCGGCTGCGGCCGCATCCGCGAGTACGAGAACACCATCACTGAGCGCGTGCCGCTGGAAGAGTGCCTGCTGGCGGTGGACGAGTGCGGTGCGCCGGTGGTCTCGATCTGCGGTGGCGAGCCCATGATGTATCCCCAGATCGGTGAACT
>JAPKZC010000886.1 GCA_026394025.1 Candidatus Solibacter sp. | reverse complement strand
GACTTTTCCAAGCTGGTCGAGGTGTTCGACCGGAACGGCGTGACCTTCGTTTCGGTGACGCAGTCGTTCAACACCACCACGTCCATGGGGCGGCTGACACTGAACATCCTTTTGTCCTTCGCCCAGTTCGAACGCGAGATCATCTCCGAACGCACGCGTGACAAGATGTCGGCCGCGCGGCGGAAAGGCAAATGGATCGGCGGCCATCCGGTCCTGGGATACGACATCGATCCGAAAGGCGGTCGGATCGTCGTCAATCCGGAGGAGGCCGAGCAGGTCCGGACCCTCTTTTGTCTTTACCTGGAACTTGGCTCCTTGCTGCCAGTACTGCAGGAGGCCGAGCGGCGCCGCCTACTGACAAAGCGGTGGACCACCGAGGACGGGAAGGTCCGGGGCGGCCAGCGAATCTCCAAGGGGACAATGCATGGGATCCTCACCAATGTCATCTATACCGGGATGGTCGACCACAAGGGCACCCTGTATCCGGGTGAGCACGAGCGGATCATCGATCAGAACACGTGGGATCGAACCCATGAAACCCTCCGCCGCAACAACGGCGACAACGGCGCAAGCCTCCGGAATAAGTTCGGTGCGCTGCTGCGCGGACTACTCTTCTGCGTGCCGTGCGGAACGCCCATGATGCACACCTATACGATGCGGAAGTCGAAACGCTACCGCTACTACGTCTGCTACAACGCCCAGCAGCAGGGCTGGAAAAACTGCGAGACGAAGTCCGTTCCGGCTCAGGCGATCGAATCCGCGGTGCTCGATAGCATCCGACGCATTGGGACCGACCCCAAACTGGCCGAGGCAGTCGCCACCGAAGCTCTCAACCAGGTGGCGCGCCGGCGGCAGGAGATTGACAAAGAGTCGGAGTCCCTGCGGCGAAGCCTCCGACAGCTCAACCAGAACCTCGCGCGAGAAGCGGCGGACACCCGCGTGGACTCCGGCGGACGATTCGAGCGGATGGCTACTCTTCAGCGCGAGATAGAAACCATGGAACGCCGGTTGGCGGAGCTCAAGGCATACAGGTATTTATCTCCTCCACAGAGAGCTACGTCTGCCTCGCTGACGGACGCAAGCTCCGGTTTGATGAATACCGGGAGCGGTCTAAAGAAGTGATCCGGAAGATCTCTCCGGTCGATGTTCAGACACTTCTCGATTTGTGGATCGACAAAAGCACGCGCAAGGACCTGCGCATGGAGCTGAAAGACAACGACATCCACGTTGCCGCTTTCCGGAAGTACTTCGATCTCGATGCTGCCGATGACGTCGACATTCTTTCCAAGGTCGGGTTCGACCTAGAGCGCGTCCCGATGCGGACTGATCGAGTAGTACGATTCTGGGATGCCGAACTGCCTTGGCTCGTTCAACTTGTAGGTGACCAGAATAAGGTGAAGAAGGACTTCTGGGAAACCTGTCTTGACCACTACTCCCTTTATGGAATCGATGACCTGGAACAGGGTCAGACTTACAGCGCACCGCAGTTCGTGGAGCGGTTTGGCAATTTCTCTCAGCTCCTGGGGCAGTACGGTGGCGGCCCCAAACTCCGCACCGATCTAGAAGAAGTGAAGCGCCACCTTTACGTCCAGATGGCGGCCTAGGCAAAACATCGAATGACACCAACAATCACCCAAGACCAGCTCGAACATCGTCGCCAAGAAGTGGCTACCGCAATAAACAGCGCTTGCGACCAGATGCGCTCCGACGCAGTACCACCTCACAATTATGTGGAACAGCTCTCATGGTTGTTCTTTCTAAAGGCATTTGATGAATCTGAGACCCGCCGAGAAGAGGAAGCCGAATTCGAAGGCTCCGATTACCGGCGTCTCGTTGACGGCGACTACCGATGGTCTGCTTGGGCGTCCAAGACGAATCGTCCTGACGAGATGATTGCCTTCGTTGACAAGGAACTTTGGCCACATCTGCGCGGTCTTCGTGACGGCCCAGTTGGCGAGCGGATTTCACGCATCTTTTCTACCGTGAAGAACCATCAGACACGTGGCGCCAGTTTCGCCCGTGTCGTCGCCCAAGTCGACAAGCTTCACTTCAGCGAAAAGACTGATGTTGACGTATTGTCGGAGATTTACGAAAAGTTATTAAGAGACGTCGCCTCCGTCGCAGGCTATGCCGGTGAATTTTACACGCCGCGACACATCATCGCAGCCATGATTCAGGTCGCGAAGCCCCGCTTAGGAGACAGAGTTTACGACCCTTGTTTCGGTTCCGGCGGTTTCCTATGGATGTCTGCGAATGAAATCCGTCGTACGTCTGGCCCATTGGGTTTGGAGCAATTGGACCAGTTCCACAAGCGGACCGTTTATGGACGCGAACTGGGCCCCTTGGCTTACCTAAACGGCACGATGGGCCTTCTATTACACGGCGTCCGTCAGGCCAATCTCGAACTTATTAACACGCTCGAGGCGCACACAAACAACGTCTCTGAGAAGGACAGGTTCTCCCTAATCCTCGCCAATCCACCATACGGCGGGAAGCTCCCCCAGCAGGTTCAAACGAACTTCACCGTGCGCTCTGGCGCGACCGAGATTCTCTTTGTTCAGCATATAATGGCCAACCTTGCGAAGGGTGGCCGTGCAGCAGTGATCGTGCCCGAGGGCGTGCTGTTTCGAGGCGGCCCAGACGCCCAGGTTCGAAAGCGGCTTCTGGAAGAGTTTAATGTCCATACTATCCTCTCGCTCCCGGCCGGGTGTTTTCTCCCTTACACAGGCGTAAAGGCCAACGTGCTTTTCTTCAATCGTGAGCCGGATGGCCGAGGCACGGAATCCATTTGGTATTTCGAACTCACGAACGACGGCTTCGAGCTAAAGCAAACCCGGAAGCCACTCGCCGGAAGCCAAGTCGCGGAGTTCTTGCAGAAGCAGGCATCTCGGACAGAAAGTGACTGTTCGTGGGTAGTGAAGGCGGGCGAGCTCAAGAACTTCGACCTCTCGGCTAGGAACCCGAACCGCAAAGATGACTTCGAGCATCGACCAGCCCTTGAGTTGGTGCAATCGATGAAGGTTAAGCAAGAACGTATCTCGGAATTGTTGAGCGAGATCGAAATCCTTTTGGAGGAGGCACCTGAGTGATGGACACTCGACGCCAACAGTGGACCAGCCGGAAAATCGGTGATCTGTGCCGACTGGTTAATGGTCGAGCCTTCAAACCATCCCAGTGGTCAGACCAGGGCCTACCAATCATCCGAATCCAGAACCTCAATGACCCGGAGAAGCCTTTCAACTATTTCTCCGGCGCGTACGAATCGAAGCACTTGGTCAAGCCCGGAGATGTACTGCTGTCCTGGTCAGGAACGCCGGGTACATCCTTCGGTTGTTTCATCTGGGATCGCGATGCGGGGGTGCTCAATCAGCATATTTTTAGGGTCCACGTCAACGAAGGTCTCTGTACTCCGCTGTTCTTTGTCTACGGAGTGAACAACGCGCTGGACGAAATGATCGGGAAGGCCCACGGCGGTGTCGGACTGAGGCATATTACGAAAGGAAAATTGGAGCAGATCGAGCTACCCATCGCCCCTCTCCCGGAACAGCACCGAATAGAGGCCAAGGTCCGTGAGTGCTTCGGCAAGCTAGATGAGATCACTGAGCTAGCTACTTTCCGGCGCAAAAATGAGGGTCTAAGTCCCGTGATTTCATAGGGCGGGCAGTCGGCCCCATGCGGGTTCGAACAAGTTCGACCGGTTTCGGCGGCTCTCGGCGTTGCCCCGTCAAGCCTCAAACATTTCCTG
>JAPKZC010000216.1 GCA_026394025.1 Candidatus Solibacter sp. | reverse complement strand
TGGGTTGGATACGGCGGCTGGCCTCCTTCGCGTTCGATGCACTCCGGCCGGCGAGGGGCGATGAGCAAACCGCACCCAAAGAAGTGCCGCCGCCTCCGCTTCCGCCGCCTCCCCCTCCCCGGAGCCTCCCGACCGCCGGCGAACAGACGATGATTCTTCGCCGGCCTGTCGATTCACGGCTCGATCCGCTGGAACTCGCCCGGCGTCAGGCCGCCGAGCTGGTTGAATTGGCGCGCACGGAATCCTTCGACAACGTAGTGGTCCTGCAAGGGAAATGGCTGCCGGGCGTGGAGGGTGCGGATGCCACCCTGCTCGCCTTCCGCGAAGCCGCGCGCTACCTTGTGGCGGCGCGAAACGCGTCGAGCCCGCACAATGCGGTGGAACATCTGACTCGCGCGGAAGCCGTCCTGATGGCCGCCGGCTATCGTTTGACCAGCAGCCAGGCACCCGAGGCCGCCGAAATGCCCGCGGCGCTTGAAGTGTGGAAGGGCTACACGAGGACCAAACTCGCGGAAGGCCGCGAATTGATGGAGCGCCAGCTTCCCAACCCCTACCGCGCGGGCCAGCCGCTGCGCCCCGACCAGGGCCAGGTTCTGTTTCGCGGGCGCGACCAGATCGTCCAGCAGATAGAGTCGATTCTGGCCGACGCGAACCAGAGCGGTTCCATCGCCCTGCTGGGCCCGCGCCGCTGCGGCAAGACGTCCGTCCTGCAAATGCTGCCGTCACTGCTGCCCGACTGCGTTTGCGTCTTTTTCGATCTGCAGGACAATCCGGTGGATTCCACGCAGGCGTTCTTCCAGGCCCTGGAGCGCCAGGCGCGCGAGCAGAGCCGCCGCGATCGCCGTGTGGAGATACCGCCGCTGCCGGACGGAGGAAGCTTCAGTTCGGCGACCCAGTGGCTTCAGGAACTGGACAATCTCCCGGGCGACTTCCGCATCCTGCTTTGCCTGGACGAATTCGAGCGCCTGGAGGATCTCTTCCCCGGCAATCGCCAGGACCTGCTGCGGCTCATGGGCCTGTTCCGGGCCACCATTCAGCATCGCAGGAGAGTGCGCCTGTTGGTATCGGGAGTGGCGCCCTTCGATGAACTCGGCCAGATTTGGAACGACCATTTCATCAACGTCCGGGAGATTCGCGTGGGGCACCTCGACCGCGCCACGGCGATGGAGCTGCTGATGCATCCCTTGCCCGATTTCCCCAGCGATGCCGTACCCGAGGCGGTGGCTGCCGAAGTCTTTGCACGCACCGGCGGCCAGCCCTACCTGCTTCAGTTGTACGGCTCGCTCCTGATCGCTTACCTCAACGAACAGGAGCGAACGTGCGCGGTTGTCGACGACGTCGCGCACATAGAGGAAGAAGCCATGAGCCAGGGCGCGTACTACTTCCGCCACACCTATGAATCCGCGCCCGCGGACGCACGCCGCGCGCTGGAAGATCTGGCTGCCGGGCGCCACCCCGATTTACCGCCGGCCGTCCGCCGCTGGCTCACGCGGCGCGGACTGGTGGACGACGAAGGCGCGTTATGCATTCCGGTTCTGGGCGCGTTCATGCGCGACGAACTCGGCCTGCAGTAACCGGCAACGGCGGTTTACACGGGTTGGCCGAACCGGATCCTTATCCGGCTGCCGCTAGAAGACCTGTCAGGGAGTTCACGCTGACCGCATAGAAACCGGGCTGAGGTTGCAGGCGACGCTCGCTGACTGTGCCCGCACCCCACGGGCAGGGCTGGGCTTCCCAGCTTCCAGGTTTCAAGTGCCTTTCCGGGCCGTCCAACCCGAATAGAAAAGTCTTGACCATTGGAATGCGCCGCTCTTCCATGAAAGTGGCCAACTCGGGGAGGTTTTGTCCCCAATCGAGGTTGCTGTCGGCCAGGTATTTCCAGCCGTGGGCGGGGCCGCCGATCCACTCGTTGAAGTACGAGATTCCCTGCGGATAGACGTGTAGGGAAGCCGCCGCGAGCCACACCAGGGCAGCAGCCGAGGTGGCGCGGGCGGCGCGGCCTGCTCCCCACCTGGCGAGCGCGAATCCACCGCCCAGGATGCAGAAGGGCAACGCCGGCAGCACGTGCCGGAATCCGATGTGGAAGGTGGAGAAGACGGCGGAACCGAAATACAGAGCGACGGATCCCCAGATGAACGCTTCGGCCGCGCCGGCTTTGCGTTGCCGGATTGCCTGGGCCAGCGCCACCAGTCCGGCCAGGGACAGGATCTGGAGCGGAATGGGGAATTTGACGCCCCACGCCAGGGGGTAGTAGGCGGGAACCGCTCCGGCGATCTTGTGGCCCAGCATGTAGCCGGAAAAACCTGCGCCATGCAGCGAGGCCATAATGTACAGCAGCCCGCGCACCCACTGGTCCGGCCAGGGCAGGTAGGCCAGCGCGCGCACCGCCGGCATAAGCCCGGAGGGAACTCCGGCGAGGGAGAATTTGTAGACATCCATCGGGGAGACGGGAGCCGCCTGAAACTGGTAGGAAGCGAGCGTAGCCACGCAGAACGTAAGAGGGATAATTGTTGCCGCGGCGAACCGCGGCCCGCGCCAGAGGGCCAATGCCAGGGCAACTGCAAGCAGCGGCAGTAGGGTGAACTTGGTGAGGGTGGCGATCAGCGTGGCCAATGTCATCACGAGCAGGCGGCGGAGGCATGGGCGCTGCCAATACCGCCATGCCGTGTAGGCGAACCAGAGCGCGCCGAAGGCCGCTGGAACATCCGATTTGATCAGGGCTCCGTGGCCCAGGATGGTGGGTTCCAGAATCCCGCAGGCGGCCAGCGTGAGGCCGATTGGTTCGCCGAACAGCTCGCGGCCCCAGCGCCACAGCAGGAAAGCGATCAGCAGCGGGAAGGCGGTAAACGGCAGGCGCATGAAAAAGATGAGCCGTTGCGCGCGCTCCGGATTGAGGCTGGAGATGGTGGTGGCGCCGATCTCGTAGGCGCTTCGGTTGCGCCACAACTCCGTCTCCCGGTGGAATGGAATTCGCATCGCGCGGGGGACCCAGCCGCTGATAATGCGCATGAGCGGGGGCGTGTCGCTGGGCAGGAGCACATCGGCGCCTACCCACCAGGCATAGGACGCGGCGATGTGCGACGGCTCATCGGCGGTGAGGCCGAGATGCCAGGCCTCGTAGGCGAGCGCGCCGGCTGCGAGGGATAAGAGGAGGGCGAGGATCAGGAACTCCCGGCGCATGGAAAAGGTAGGTTAGCATGCAGATCCCAAAAGCACTTTCAGCACGCCCCTTTCCGCGGCGCGGGCGAAGGCCTGCGGAGCTTCGGCCAGGGGAAAGCGGGCGGCGATCAGTTCCTCGACGCGGACGAGCGGGTGGCTGA
>JAPKZC010000908.1 GCA_026394025.1 Candidatus Solibacter sp. | reverse complement strand
TTTCCAGGACGAGAGCTTGAATGCCGATTCGAGGGTGGTGCCGTATCCCGGAGGTGCGGTGACAAAGCGCATGCCGATCTCGAGAGTAAAGCGCCGGGAGACCTTCCAACTGTCCTGCGCGAACCACTCGACTGCCTTGAAGACTGTCCCGCCGCGCACGTAGCGGTTGGCCTGCGAGGTGTTATCGAAGACCCCCATCAGGGCATTGGCGAAGGTGTACCCGGTTTCCAAGGGATTGTTGGTGTTGGTGGCGAAACTGATGCTCCCGCGGTTGGTCGATGCGATGCCGTTGGTGGACTGGCGGCTCATGAAGATTCCCGCCTTGAGGATATGCGGCCCCGCCGTTTTGGTGATGTTGTCGGTAATCGTAACCGTCGGGTAGCGGACTTCGTACGGAATGTTCGTCAGCGTAATGTTGGCGGTGTTCGGGATGCCGCCGAAAGAGACGTTGGGAAGGAGATCGAGCGGGTTCGAAGCGGGGTAGAGCTGCGGCGCCTTATAGCCGACAGCCGTGCGCTTCAGCCGGGCGAGTTCCGCCTCGGGGAGGGTTTCGTTCTCCCAGCGCCAGTTGTAGCCGCCCACGAACTCGTTCACCATGGAAGGGGAAAAGATGTGCTGGTAGCGGGCGGAGACGATGTTGCCGCGTGTCTGGAAAGTGCGGGATTCCAGAGGCCAGTTGGCGTTTGGCGTGGCGAGCCCCATGGTTCCGGTCTGCTTGTCGACCTGGCGCGACCAGGTGACGGCGACCAGGTTCTTGGAGCTTGCGTTCCAGTCGGTCTTCAGGGTCTGCAAGCGCTGCGGCTTCTCGAGTTCGACCTGGCTCACGTAGTTGTACTGTCCGCCCGAGATGCCCCGGTCGAAGAAATTCGGCAGCGGCAGAAACTTCAAGATCGATTGCCCGCTGGCGTCGATGCGGTTGGATGGCACGATATTGCCGGGAAACGGCTGCTGGGTATCGGGATCCCTGACGGTGATCACCTTGCCGGCCACGTCCAGACTTTGGGTGAAGTTGCCGGCGCGCTCCAGATCACTGGGGACGGTGATGTTGGTGGGGCCGATCCCGCTCCTCTGCGGCCAGATTTCCTGCGACCAGAAGAAGAACAGCTTGTTCTTGTCGCTGTTGAACTTGCCCGGAACGTAGATTGGTCCGCCAATGGTATAGGAAAAAGTGTTGTAGCGGTAGCGCGGCTTTGGGATGGCCTTGCCCCCAACAATGGTGCGGTTATTGAAGAAGCTGTTGGCGTTGAACTGCTCGTGCCGCTTGAAGTAGCTGAAGCTGCCGTGGAAGTCGCGAGTTCCGGACTTGCTCACCATTTGGACGCCGGCGCCCCGCATGCGGCCATATTCCGCCTGGTACTGATTGAGCAGCACTTTCACTTCGGCAAGAGCGTCCATGCTGGGGTTAAGGGTGGAGATCCAGCCGACACCGCTGTCCTGCGTGGGCACGCCGTCGAGCCACATGCCGATGGCGTTCCGGCGATCGCCGTTTACGTAGAGGCCGATGGCGAAGTTGCGGTCCGGACCGTCCGGCGCGTTGGTGTCCACCACCCCGGGCAAGAGCTGGAGCATGGTGACGACGTTCCTGCCCTTGATCATCAGGTTTTCGACTTGCGAGCTGGTGATCACGCCGGAGCGTTCGGCGCTGGTGACCTGCACGGCGGTGCCCTCGGCCTGGACGGTGACGCTCTCCGCCAGGCTGCCGACTTGCATGGTGAGCACCCCGACCGACAGTCTCTCGTTGGCCGAGAGGTTGACCGCCGTACGCTCCAACTTCTTGAAGCCCGGCGCTTCTACCGTCACGCTGTAGACTCCGGGCGCGACGGAATTGAAGACGAAATCGCCGGACGCGGTGGTCTGCGCCTTCCGCTGCACGCCCGTGGTGGTCTGGGTGAGCGTGATATCGGCGGCGGC
>JAPKZC010000591.1:637-2170 GCA_026394025.1 Candidatus Solibacter sp. | reverse complement strand
GGTTCCGTTGCGAACCCGCGCTGCGGAATCGTTGCCCCACATCCAACGGCTCCCAGAAAGGCCAAGCTGATCGGAAGGGTGCGCCGGGAACCCAGGGCACGAGGCAGGCCGGGTGCGAGCGCCCTGCGGACGACAGACTTAGAAAGACATGAAGGGTTTGGTGAGGGAACCGTTGTCCCATTGCATCGCGAACGCCATCGCCTTGTGCTTCGTGGGCCGTCTCCAGTCCGCCGAATCGGGCGTATCCCAGCCAACTGCGGGTCGAATAGGGCGCGGGCAGTGACGGCAACGGATTTGGCCTGGCGGCGACGCAAGGACTTCCGCGCCGGAGCCGGCGATGTGCTGACCGGTGGGAGGCGCGCCGCCTTGGCGACTGAAAGCCGAGTTGCTGGGCGGCCGGTCACCGAGAATGCAGCCTCGTACTTGCCGACCATGACGAGTTTGACGTGGGCGGTGTCGCCTGCGCGCTCCGCGCTGAATTCAAGCGGGACGGCCGATTCCCGCGAAAACTTGGCAAGCCCTGCAGTCGGCACCGGCGCCTCGGCCTTGCCGTAGATTAGATCAGGCTCGACTCGTCAAAACGGGGCGTCGGGCTGTGCGGATGAGGGTCTTTCCGTCTCGTTCTGGATCAAGGCATCGGGAGAGCGCAGTTCAATCACTCCGGGAGCAACGCACGTGACCTGGACGCGAAGGCCCGGCCTGAAACCCGCCTGTTCCAGCCAGCGCCCCATGAGGCGGATTTTTGGTTTGATGAGCCCCTTCCAGCGGTCGCCCTCCGCTTCGATCTGTAGCGTGCGAACGGTGGGATCCAACTCCATCCGCGTCGGTGATTGCAGAACTTCTGACATAGCGGTGTGTGCCATCTCCCCTCCCGTTGCTCCAGAAGCCGTGCAAAACGGTGTTACATGTTGCCTATTAGCACATCCTTGGCAGCGATGTCAAAGAAGGCGTAAACGCTGGGAACAGCCCCCATTTCAAGATGGCTGCTGCACATAACTCCGCGCGCCACGATTCATGTGCTGCAGCTCATAAATTGTGCAGAGCATTACTGGTCGGAGACTGAGAGGGGTCTCGGATCGGATCAAGCCAGTTCTTGGCGCCGGAATGTGCCTGCCGGACGGTCATTCCAGGTGCTCGATTTCAAGGCCGCGCGTGGCGAGGAACTCCGCGATCAGGAGGCGGTGGCAGTCGGCCACGCGGCGTTCGGCGCAAAGCAGGCACACCGGCGGCTCCAATCCATCCAACCGGCTGACGAGCAGGTGGCCAGCGCAGTGGTTAAACGCGGCGTAGTGTTCGCGCCAGTTCGCGTACTCCAGGAAGACGTTGCCCAGCTCCGGCAGTGACCGGTAACCGATGCCGGCGCCGGCGAACAATCGCTCGATGCCTTGGTCGGGCGTCTTCGCCTTGGCATATACGCCCAGGCTGGCCCGGTCAGGGCGCAAGCGTACGTCGGCGACGGTGCGGACTCCGGCTGCGGTCAGCCGCCGGATGAGATCGTCGGGCGTTCGTCCACCATATCCGATAGTGAAGAGT
>JAPKZC010000591.1:0-587 GCA_026394025.1 Candidatus Solibacter sp. | reverse complement strand
ACGGGCCGGTGACGAGGCGATCGGTGAGCGGACCGGGCAGGCGCCAACTTCCTCCCCGCCACACTGTCTTCCCGGGGGCCGACAAGGCGCGATACAATTGGAGCAAGCTGTTCATGGCGGCGGGCAAGGGCTGTAAACGAGGTCGGACGATCTTCGCCGGGGAATAGACCACATGCCGCGCGCCAATCTCCGCAGCAAACGCTGCGAGGTTTTCGAGGTCCACCAACGTCTGCGCCTCGACGAGGCCCAAATCGGCCAAAGCTCGGACAGGTTCGATAGGCAACGGCGAGCGCGGAAACAGCGGATCAATTCGCAACACAACCGGTATGCCTGCCGCCCGCAGTGCGCGGATGCCGCCGATTCTGCTGGCGACGGTCGGCGCGCCGGGGTCCCAGAACACAGCCGCTTCCTCACGCCAGAAGGCCAGGCTTACTTCCACCTGCACTGCCGGATGATCGAGCGCTTTCCATCTTCCGGCGAAGGGATGGCTGGGCTGGATTTCACCGAGCGCGCGGAGAAGCTGCGCGTACTCTGGTCGGGCAGCGAGAGCCGGGTTCTTCGTCAGAATCGTCACCGTGCTGAAGCGA
>JAPKZC010000981.1:2866-9668 GCA_026394025.1 Candidatus Solibacter sp. | reverse complement strand
GCGAATGTGAAACTCTACAGCCCGCGCTGAAATTCCTTGGCGGGCCAATCATGCCCCAATCTCTCCCTGGCAGCAATCACGTTTATCGTCCGGGCAACCGTCACACGCTTCTGACGGCGTCTTCTCCGATGTATCCTGGTGGCAAGTCAAGTATCTGAGGAGTCGAAATGAAACCAAGGACTGCGGTGACGAGGCGCGGCTTTCTGGTCGCGGGAGCGGCGGCGACAGCCGGAAATGCGCGCGGGGCGGCGCAGACCGCCTCGAGCCACCCCGTGCTCGATAGCGTGGATGTGCTTGTGGTGGGTGGCGGGACGGCGGGCATTGGCGCCGCGTTGGGCGCCGCACGCACGGGCGCGAAAACGCTGCTCGTTGAGAACCACTCGTTCTTCGGCGGCGTGGCATCCTGGGCTCTCGGGATGCAGCCCAATCAGATGCGGCCCGGCGGCAAGCCGCGGTCTGCCGTCCACGAACTGGTGATCCAGAAGATCCAGGCTTATGGCGACGCGGCTATCCGGCTCGGAGTCCACGAGATCTGGTGCAACGTCGAGTACATGAAAGTCGCCATCCTGGATGCCTTGGATGCCGCCGGGGCGCGCTACCTGGTCCACACACGCGCCGTGGATGCGGTGGTTCAGCGGAACCGGATCACCGGCGTCGTGCTGGGAACCAAGCGCGGGCTCATGACCGTGCAGGCGAAAACCGTAGTGGATTGCACCGGCGATGCGGACGTGGCATATTACGCCGGCGCGGAGACCATGACGCAGCCGGACGCGCTCATGCCCATGACCCTGGCCGTCGCGCTCAGCAACGTCGACCCGGCCCGGACCAAGCCGGCCGATATCGAAAAAGCCATCCGCAACGGACGCACGAAGTACCCCCTCATCACTTCCGGCTTTTTCGAAATCGAGCCGGTCGCCAACAGCCGCACCAACTACTGGATCAATCACGCCGGAACTTCGGACATGGGACGCATCGACGCTACCGATCCCCTCGCCCGTTCCAGGGCGGAGTGCGACAGCCGCCGCCAGGCTCTCCAGATGGTGCAGGCAATTCGTGAGTCGGACGACCCCGCGCTGCAACAAATCGAGTGGGCCGCCGGGGGACCGCAGGTCAGCGTCCGCGAGACGCGCCGCGTGAAGGGAGTGTACATCCTCACCGAAGAAGACGCGAAGAAGGGCCGGACGTTCGAGGACGCTGTCGCCTGGCGCAGCGGGTTCCTGGACCCCGGCGGGGAGAAGGGCGCGCAATTCACCAGCATGCTGATCCACGACGTGCCCTACCGCTCCATCCTGGCGGAGAAACTGGACGGCCTGCTGGTCGGTGGACGCTGCATCTCGGCTACCCACACCGGAGCCGCCGCGGGCAAGAGCATGGGCAACTGCATGGCCACCGGTCATGCCGCGGGGGTGGCAGCGGCGCTGTCCGCCCTGAAGAACATCGTTCCACGCGATTTGAAGGTGCCGGATCTTCAAGCCAGGCTGCGTGCCGACGGCGTCAACTTCAACCTCGGCGACCGTGAACAGAAGGGTCTGCGCTGAGAGGAGACCATGGCTCAATCACAAGCATCGCGGCGCGCTTTCCTGAAGATGGCGAGTGTAGCTCCTCTGGCGGCCGCACTTCCCTCGGCCATTCACGCCGCCGCGGCGGCCGCTGGACCCATGAAGATCACGCGCATCGAGGCCGTCACCTTTCGCAAGGGCATCAAGGTCGGCGGCGGACCCGGCGGGAATGAAGACGCGGAGTGGTTCTGGGTCCGGCTGCACACCGACAACGGCATAGTGGGCACGGGAGAAACCTATCCCTACAGCAACGCCGAGATCGGCGTGCTCAAGGACTACTCTTCCCAGTTGCTCGGCCGCGACCCGAGGGACATCGACGGCATTTGGCGCAGCTACTACAAGGCCATGTCGATGCGCAACGCCGGCGGCGCGGACATGCGCACGCTGAGCGCCATCAACATGGCGCAACTCGACATTCTGGGCCAAGCCTCCGGGCTACCCCTCTACCGGTTGCTCGGCGGCAAAACGCGGTCGCAGATCCGTGTCTACAACACCACCACCAACTACTGGTCGATGGACAACCTGCGGATGGGGGCGGACACGCTCAAGATCGCGGCCTTCCTCTTTGACCGCGGGGTCACGGCCATGAAGATCTACCCGTTCAACGGGCGCGACAACTACCTGTCAAACCAGGCTCTGGAAACCGGGATGCGCTGGATCAAAGACATCCGCGACAAGTACGGCGAGACCATGGATATTTGCGTCGATTGCTGGGGCGGTTTCGACTTTCCCAGCGCCCAACGCATTGCTCATGCGCTCGAGCCGTACAACATCATGTACCTGGAAGACGCCATGTTGAATGCCAACGCCGCCGCCTACGCACGCCTGGCGCAGGAAACCAGTGTCCCCATCTGCATGAGCGAAACTCTGGCAACGCGGTACGAATACCGCGAGTTCTTTGAGCTACGGGCCTGCGATGTGGTCATGTACGACCTGACGTGGTGTGGAGGCGTCACCGAGGCCAAGAAGATTGCGGATATGGCCGACACGTATCTTCTGCCCACGTCGCCCCACACCTGCGGCGGGCCGCTGCTCTACTTCTGCTCCGCGCACCTCTCCACGGCGGTGCCCAACTTCCTGATCATGGAGAGCAACTACTGGAAGTACACGCACCAGTTCCCGTACTACGTCTCGAATGTTCCCGTGCCGGTGAAAGGCGCCGTGACGGCGACGGAGTTGCCGGGGATCGGCGCCCAGATCAAGCCCGAGATCTTCAGGAACGGCGACGCCATCGTGGAAACAGTGGCGAAGGCCTAGCCGGCCTGCGATTCGCGCATCCATGGCTGCCGCCGGAGTTCAGAACGGGAACATCTGTTTTAGGTCATTCTGCGAAGGTTGACGCCCGTACTCGCAGATCTCAAATGCTTGTGCGTAGCGAATCGCCCGGGCCTTCTCCGGACCATAGAACTTCACCAGGGCGTCGCGGTAGTTGTCTGCCTGGGCAGCGTACCGGCGGGCGAGATTTCGGCGGACCTCTTCGCGGCGGCGTTGGCGCCCCGCGGGGTCTTCCGGATACAGACCGGCATTACCGTCGGCTCCACCCTCGTGAATCTGGGACTCCATCAGCAAGAGTGCGTCGAGGGTAGGTTCGACCACTTCGTCAATTCCCACCGCCACGTCGGCCCGGAAGGGATTCGGGCGCTGGAAACGGTCCGACGTATAGAGGAACACCGGGTTTCTCTTCAGCGGCGGCACATCCGGGGCGAAGAACGGCACTCCCACCATGTAAGCCGAATCCTGCACCAGAATCGATGTGTAGCGGTGATCGGGATGGTAGTCGTTCGGACGATTGACGATTACTACATCCGCGCTCCATTCGCGAATCAACCGCGTAAACATGCGCCGGTTCTCCAGGGTGGGCATGATCTCCCCATCGTGTATGTCCAACACTTCGGTGGTGACGCCCAGCCCCTGCGCCACGGCCAGCACCTCCTTCTTTCTGCGCAGCGCCAGCGGGCCTCCCGCCATTTGCCAGTGGCCAACATCACCGTTTGTCGCCGACACGAGCTTCACATGGTGACCGAGCTTCGCCCACTTCATGGCCACGCCGGCGCCGCGATACTCCGCGTCGTCAGGATGGGCTCCAAAGACGATGATCCGCAATTTGCCGTCGTTGGGCGTCTGGCTCCCAGCCGCACTCTGCGCCAATGCGACGCCCGAATGCTGCCGGTCGGTCATGTTTCCGACCACGAAACCTATCACTCCCGCCAACACCAGCGTAATAGCCGAAAACTTCATGATGAAATCCTCCTCTCATTTACCTTAATTCCGGTCCTCTGCGAACAGCAATAATCTACACCTTAATGCGCACGAACGGGCAGCCCCCGACCGGGCTGGCATCGGCCCAACGACTTTCGTCCAGAGCCGGCAAGCCGGGGTCGCCGCCTTCGCCCCGGCTGCCCTACCTCCGGCGGCGCCAAGGCACTGGTCGATAAGACCTTCGCCCCGGCTGTCGCGCCGTGGGCGTCGTGACCAGCCAACGCAGGAATGCCGCTTGGGGCGGTAGGTGGGCCGTGAGGTAGAATCAGCATAGTTCAGGAGGCAAGGTTGACCATGAATCGCAGACATTTTCTGGCCGCGTCGTCGGCGGTGGGAGTGGCGTTCGCCCAGACGGCACAGAGCGTGAATACCGCCGTGATCGGCACCGGCGGCCGGGGCACCTATCTGCTCCGCGGTGTAATCGAGCAGCCTGGAGCCAAGGTTGCGGCGCTGTGCGATATCAAGCCCGACCGGCTGGACAAGGCCGCCACCATCGCGACCCGTGACAACCCGGCGACCTATACCGACTGGCGCAGGATCATCGACCGGAAGGATGTGGACGCGGTCTTCATCGGGACGCCGCCTTACCTGCATTCGGAGATGGCGATCGCGGCGCTGCAAGCGGGCAAGCATGTCTACTGCGAAAAGCCGGTCGGGGTGAACGCGGCGCAGGTCCGCGCCCTGGTGGCGGCGGCGAAGGCATCGAAGACGGTGTTCGTGGCCGGACAGCAGTTGCGCTCGCTACGCCAGGTGGGAGAGGCGGTCCGCCGGATCCGGGAGGGAGCGATTGGCGACGTGATCATGGTGAAGGCGCAGCGCGAGGCGTCGGCGGATCTCCCCCACGACGGAACCTCCGGCGATTGGTACTTCGACGTGAGCAAATCCGGCGGGTATCTAATCGAGCAATCTGTGCACAACCTGGATCTGTGCAACTGGGCGATCGGCGCCCGCCCGCTGCGGGCCTGCGGTTTCGGAGGAACGCTGCTCTATAAGAACGACCCGCCGGGACGGACGATCTTCGATTGTGGCAGCCTTACCTACGACTACCCGAAAGGCGTGAAGATGTCGTTCACCCAGAGCGTTTTCCATCCCTCGTCGATGCCGAACGGCAACCAATACGTGTACGTGTTCGGGACCAAGGGTGCGGTGGACCTGATGGCAAACACCATGGCGTATCCCGCCGACGCGGGAACCAAGCCCTACCCGCTCGCGGCCAAGCAGGAGGAGCCGACATACGCCCACCTGGCAGCGTTCTACGACGCCATCGCAAAAGGCGGCAGCCTGCCGGCGGACATCACCATCGGCGCCACGGCGGCGCTCACGGCAATTCTTGGCCACGAGGCGATGACCCGCGAGAGGGTCGTCACCTGGGGCGAACTGGGCGTCGATCTTTAGAGAACGCCGCCGTTTATTATAATCGGTCAGTTCCTTTTTTGGAGGTCTTTTCATGCGACGGCGGAGTTTTCTTCGGCTCGGCGGCGGCGCCGCGGTGGGGCTGATGACTGGCGCGCCCGCGCCGGCCTTTCCGTTTCAAAGTGAGAAAAGCAGGTTGAAGATCGACAGCGTTCGTTTGGTCCGCACTCGTCCGAAACGTCCAGTGCCCGCGTTTAAGCCCGCGCCGGGATCATGGTCTACCGGCGGAGTCGAAGTGGCGAACCCGATGTCTGTATACCCGGAGTACAAGGCGCAGCGGACGCTCTTTATGCCGGATCCCGGGAAACTGGAAGGCTTCACGGTGGAGATCTCGACCGACAAGGGCGTGAAAGGATATGGCAGCGGCGGCATCGGAGGTGGGCCGGTAGTGACAGGCCATCTCACCAAACTGCTCATCGGCGAGGACCCATTCAACATAGAGCGCATCTGGGACATTCTGTTTCGTTCGACCATGTACTACGGACAGGGCGGCATAGTCCCCAATGCCATCAGCGGCGTGGACCTGGCGCTCTGGGATCTGGTTGGGAATGCGCTCGGGATGCCGGTTTACCGGCTTTTGGGCGGCGAAACGAAATCGCGTATCCCCACTTACTGCACTGGCAATGATATCGAGCAGCACATCGAATTCGGCTACAAGCGGCTGAAACTAGCTCTGCCTTTCGGGCCTGCGGACGGGAGGGACGGCCTGAAGAAGAATACCGATCTGGTAAAGCACGCGCGCGAGTTGCTCGGGCCTGACGGGGATATCATGCTCGACTGCTGGATGGCGTTGAACGAACAATACACCATAGAATTGGCCGAAATGTTGGCCCCTCACCGTGTGTACTGGATGGAGGAATGCCTGCCGCCCCACGATTTCGAGGGCTTCGGAAGGCTGAGGGCGGCCATCAAGTCCACTCGAATCGCCACCGGCGAACACGTCTACTTCAGGTACGGCTTTCGACAATTATTGGAGCATCAGGCGGCTGCGATTTGGCAGCCGGACGTCCACTGGTGCGGCGGGTTGACCGAGTTGCGGCGAATTGCCGCGCTGGCCTCGGCGTACGACATCCCAGTTATTCCGCATGCGGGCGGGGTGCAGGACTGCGTGCACTTCACCATGGCCACGCCCAATGCCCCCTGGTCGGAAATGTTCATGCCGGCCCCCGGCGGCCCGCCGGAAGTCTACCGCCGATTCGAGGAAGATAACCAGATCACGCGGGGTCCCGAAGGCGTCTACATGCGCCCCTCCGACCGGCCCGGATTCGGCTGGGAGTTGGAGGTTGCAGCATAAGGCCGGCTCTCGCGGCAATCGCGTTTTTTTTCGAATCACTCGCTATCTTCCAGCGGAAGCCGCACGGGCCTCCGCTGTTTCGATGAGCGATAGATAGCGGCCACGATTTCCACCACTTTGCGGCCATCCTCGCCAGTTGCCAGCGGCGGACGGTCCTCCAGAACCGCGCGCAAAAAGTCGCGGTCCTGTGCCACGTGATAATACGTGCTGGGGTCGATACGCCGGAACTTGGCGCGATCCTCTTCCTGGAAGGCCGGCAACAGGGCTTCCTCACCGG
>JAPKZC010000981.1:0-2846 GCA_026394025.1 Candidatus Solibacter sp. | reverse complement strand
GAGGCGCCGTTGGCGCCGTGCACGTGAATCTTGGTGTAGATCCCCGGTTTCTGGCTCAGACTGACCACCACGGAGCCCAGCGCCCCGCTGTGGAAGCGGATCATCGCCAGGGCCGTGTCTTCGACTTCGATATAGGGATGATTCAGATTGGCAAAGTAGCCGCTGATTTCGTCGATCGGTCCCATCAGCCATTGCAGGATGTCTAGATGGTGCGGCGATTGATTGATCAACACACCACCGCCTTCCGTGTCCCATTTCCCCCGCCACGGATCAGATCGATAGTAGTTCTCGTCGCGCCAACTGAACATCGCCACCGTGCCTAAGGCGGGAGCGCCAAGCTTGCCAGCCTCGATGGCTGCCTTCATGCGGGAAACCGGTTCGAAGAAGCGGCGCTGGCTGACCACTCCCAGCTTCACCTTATGCCGCGCGGCAGCCTCGATCATGGCATCGCAATCGGAGAGGCTGGCTGCCAGGGGCTTCTCCACCAACACGTGGATTCCGGCCTCGGCCGCGCGCACGGCCGGCGCACGGTGCGCCGGATGTGGGGTGCAAACAATCAAGGCTTCGACGCGCGAGTCCTTGATCAGGCTCTCGAGATCGGGGTAGGCGCGCACCCGGTACCGGGCGGCGAATTCGCATGCTCGCTCGAACACGGCGTCGCTGACCGCGACAAATTCGGCTTCCGGCAACTCACCGAGAGCGGCGGCGTGCAGGTGAGCCACTTTGCCGCAGCCCACTACGGCGGTGCGAACCCTCCGGTTCATCTCTTATCCTTTATAGTGCGTTGCAATCATCTTGCGCAGGAACGCCAGCGACTCCGCCATCTCGTCCATCCCGTTCATGCCATCTTCAATACTGATCCAGCCCTCATAGCCGTGCCGCGCCAGGATGCGGAAGATGGCGGTGTAGTCGTTCAAGCCCTTCCCCGTGACGCCGTGGTCTCCGGCCACGATGGCGTTTGACGGATCGTATTGCACACCGAAATACTCGCGTTCCGGGATGGCATTGAGAACGGCGAGAAAAACCTCCTGCTTCTGGGCGAACTCCGGGTATCGCCAGAAGCCGTCCTTGTAGTGATTCTCCAAGCCGAGCACGATCTCGTATTCGCGGGCCACCGGCAACAGGGCGGTGATGGCTTCCACAACCCACTCGACGCCTTGCTCCCGGCTGACTTCCGGATAACGTTGGCCGGTGAGCACACAGCATACCGTCCGCGGTCCGCCAAGTCCGCGCGCCACACGAATCATGGAGGCCTCGTGTTCGACTGCCAGTTTGCGGGCATCCGATGAAGGGTTGGTGAAGTCCGGCGAGCAGCAAAGCATGGGCATCTCGAAACCAGCCGTGCGAATGGCGTCGTGGAGTTTCTCCAAATAGGCAGAATCCAGGCTGGTGAAGAACCCTTCATACATCTCCAGACCATCGGCATCCAGGTCTTTGGCCATTTCCACCCATTCAAAAACGGACATGGTGCGAGCTGCCGCGATCTCATCGAGGTAGCACTTAGGGAAGGCGGAGACTCTCGGCGGCATGGTTAGTGGCAAAGCTCCATCGATTCAAGTGGCACGCTTCCCCTGCCTGTGGCTCATGGTATCGTCATACCTTGTCGGGCACTACGAACGGCTTGCGGTACTCGCGTGTGAAGAGGCGATTGGCTTCCGCGTCACCGGGGCAGGAGTAGCTGGCGGCATCGAAACGCAAGGTGCGGCCCAGGCGATAGGAAATGTTGGCCAGGTGAACCAGCGTCGTGGAGATGGCGCCTTCCGCGATGGGTGCGTTCAGGTCCGACACCTTGCGGCTGCGCACGGCGTCAATGAAGTTGGCCCAATGATCTCCCATCGACTCGGCGGCGGAAGACCCTGGCCCCGGTTTCTGCTCGCGGCCAAGCCAGGTGGAGTACTGGTGGGAGTCTTCGTCCCACATCGAGAGGTAGCCCTTCGACCCATAGAACGTGGTCCCGACGGTGTTGCCGGGCTTGGGCTCGCCGATGCCGGCTTCGTGGTTGGAGATCCAATGGCGTACTTCAAAAACCAGTATCTTCTTCGAGGGGCCCTCATCGAATTCAAAAGTAGCGGTCAGTGTGTTGGGCGTCTCCTGATCGTCATCGAACATGAAATGGCCGCCGGTGGCGCTGATCTTGGTCGGGTATTTCACACCCAGGCCCCAGCGGGCCATATCGAGCTGGTGAATTCCCTGGTTGCCCAGGTCGCCGTTGCCGTAATCCCAAAACCAGTGCCAGTTGTAGTGCAGCCGGTTAGCCGTGTATTCGTGCTGGGGCGCCGGTCCCAGCCAGAGATCGTAGTGGACGCCGGGCGGCACCGGTTCCACCGGCTTACGCCCAATGGTGTCCCGCCATTTGAAGCATAAACCTCGGGCCATGTAGACGTCGCCCAGCAGCCCTTCCTGGATGTGTCGCACTGCCGCGCGGCCGATCCCGGAGCGTTGCTGGCTGCCGTGCTGCACCATGCGCCCGTACTTCTGCGCGGCCAAAACGATCTGGCGCGCCTCGAACATGTTGTGCGAGCAAGGCTTCTCCACGTAGACGTCCTTGCCGGCCTGGCAGGCCCAGATCGTCTGCAGCGTATGGCTGTGGTTGGGGGTGGCGATGGAGATGGCGTCGATCGACTTGTCTTCCAGCAGCTTGCGCAGGTCGGTGTAGGCCGCGGGACGCTTTCCCTTGGCCTTTTCGACCGCGGCCACCTGCGCGTTGAGCACCGATTCATCGATGTCGCAGAGTGCGGCGATTTCCACGTTGGTCATCTGGCTGTAGGCGCGGATGTGGTCCCGGCCCCGGCTGCGGAAGCCCACGCACGCGACTCGGACTGTGTCGTTGGGGCTGGCAAGCGCGC
>JAPKZC010000830.1:440-9981 GCA_026394025.1 Candidatus Solibacter sp. | reverse complement strand
CTGGAAGGGCGCGGCGGAGACTTTGAAGGCGAGTCCGACGAACATCAGGGCGGCGGCCACGGCGAGGAAAATGGGGTCGCCGGCCGCCTGGTGCAGAACGGCGCGGCGAACCAGCAGCAGGTTCACGCTGCCGGTGATGCCGTAGACGATCGCAACGCCGTACAGGAAGAAGGCGGTGGCGAAACTGCCGAGCAGGAAATACTTGAGCGCGGATTCGTTGCAGCGCTTGTCGTCGCGCAGATAGCCGGCCAGGACGTAGCTCGCAATGGAAGAGATCTCCAGACCGATGAAGACCATGATCAGGTCGTTGGAGGCGGCCATCAGGCACTGCCCGGCGATGGAGAACAATAGCAGCGCGTGGTATTCGCTGGTCTCGGCGTTCTGGCGCGCCAGGAAGCGGTAGGAGGGGAGGACGGTCAGGATGCCGACCACGATCACCAGGACGCGGAAGAAGGTGGCGAAGCCATCCACCATGAGCATTCCGCCGAACGCCGGTCCGCCGATGCTGAAGGCGTAGACGCTGGCGCCGAGTGCGGCCACGAGCGTGAGCAGGCTGAGGTGCCCGAAGGCGTTCGACCCGCGTCTGTGGATCAGCGGATCAAGCACCATGAGCAGGGTGCCCATGACGGTGAGAATGATCTCGGGAAGAAAGCGCAGGGCGTCCTGTGGGTTGAAGACGAAAACCGGGCTAGCGGGCATGGGCGACCTCCGTGGGTAGCGCAAACCCACTCGCTGACGCTCGGGGCTCTGATTGGAGTTGCACGCGGTAGGGGACGTTCACGTTGGTCTGTTCCAATACGCGTGCGGTGTTCTTGCCGACGGGCGGGAGGAAGCTCTGCGAGTACACGCCCATCCACACCATCATGACGATGAGCGGGAGGATGGCGGCCCATTCGCGGAGATTGAGATCTGGGATGTGGGCGCGAACCTCGGGACCGGTCACGCCATAGAACACGCGCTGGTACATCCAGAGCATGTAGCAGGCGGAGAGGATCACGCCGAGGGAGGCCCAGACGGTCCAGGTGAAATTGGCGATGGCGGTTCCCTGGAGCACCAGGAATTCGCCGACGAAATTGTTCAACATCGGCAGGCCGATACTCGCCAGGGTAGTGATCAGGAAGGCGGCGGAGAGCCAGGGCGCGACGGTGGCCACACCACCGTAATCGGCGATCTCGAGCGAGTGGCGCCGCTCATAGAGAATGCCGACGAAGAGGAAGAGCGCGCCGGTGGAGACGCCGTGATTGAGCATCTGGTAGACCGCGCCATCCAAGCCGGGCTGGGTGAAGCTGAAGATGCCGAGGACGACGAAGCCGAGGTGGGCGACCGAGGTGTAGGCCACCAGCTTTTTCAGATTGGGCTGAACCAGAGCGACCAGCGAACCGTAGATGATGCCGATGATGGCGAGCACGCCGATCCAAGGGGCGCAGGCGCGCGCCGCGCTGGGGAAGAGCGGCAGGCAGAAGTGCAGAATACCGTAGGTGCCCATTTTCAGCATGACGCCGGCCAGCATGATGGAGCCGGCGGCGGGCGCCTCCACGTGGGCGTCGGGCAGCCAGGTGTGCAGCGGGAAGAGCGGCACCTTGATGGCGAAGGCGAAGAAGAAGGCCAGGAAGAGCAGCATCTGTTCGCCGGCGGGGAAGGTCAGCTTGCCGTTGGCGAGCATCTCCAGAATTGCCGGATAGCTGAAGGTGAGGGTCTTGTTGTAGATGTAGATAATCGCCGCCAGCATCAGGACGGAGCCCGCCATGGTGTAGAGGAAGAACTTGACGGCGGCGTAGATGCGGCGGTCGTGGCCCCAGATGCCGATCAGGAAATACATGGGCACGAGGCAGACTTCCCAGAAGACGTAAAAGAGGAAGAGGTCCTGCGCCAGGAAGACGCCGACCAGGCCGAATTCCAGCAGCAACAGGAAGGCGTAAAACTCCTTGCAGCGGTCCTTGATGGAATTCCAGGAAATCAGCACGCAGAGCGGAGTGAGGAAAGTGGAGAGCAGGATCAGCCACAAGCTGACGCCGTTCACGGAGACCGCGAAGTGAATGTTGGGGGTGCCGATCCAAGGCACGTCGACCCGGAACTGCTCGACGGCGGTGTTTCGGTCGAACCAGAGAAGCAGGCCGAGTGAGGCGACGAAGATGGCAAGTGAGCTGATGAGCGCCCACATCCGGCTGCCCTGTGCGGAAGACGCGCGCGGCAGGCAGAGGGCGATAAGGAACGCGGCCAGCGGCAGGAAGAGAACCACGGTGAGGAGGTTCATCGCGGAAGCCCTCCGTACAGCCCCATGGCCAGAATCAGGGCCACCGAACCGAAGAGCACCCAGGTGGCGTAACCGCGGATATTGCCGGATTGGAGCAGGCGCAGCAGGCTGCCCACATCGCGGCAGCGCGCGCCCACGCCGTTGACAATGCCATCGATTAGCCCCGCGTCCACGCCCTTCCAAAGAACGATCCGCGAGCCGCCGACCACCGGGCGGACCACGGTGGCGTCATAGATTTCGTCCACGAAATACTTGTTGTAGATCAATTGATACGGCGCCTTGAAGGTCTGGGCCAACGAATCCGCCATGCCTGGCTTTACGACGTACATCAAATACGCGAGGCCAATGCCGGCGAAACCCGCAAAAACCGAGATGTACATCAGCATGTGGTTTTCGGCTTCTTCAAATGCGGGGAAGATGCCTTTCAGGAATTCGGGAATGGGGAAGAGCCATCCGCCAACCAGCGAGAGCGCAGCCAGCACGGCGAGGGGAACCCACATCACGGCGGGGGATTCGTGCGGGTGCGCCTTGCCGCGGTAGCTGCCGAAGAAGGTCATGAACATGGCGCGGGAGACATAGAAGGCCGTCATGCCGGCGGTGACCACGCCGATCCAGTAAATGGCGGGCGAGTGCCCATACGCGGCGAGCAGGATCGCGTCCTTACTGAAAAAACCGGAGAAGGGCGGGACGCCGGAGATGGCGACCCAGGCGCAGACCATGGTCCAGAAGGTGATCGGAATTTTCTTGCGCAGGCCGCCCATATTGCGCATGTCCTGCTCGCCGGAGAGCGCGTGAATCACACTGCCGGCGCCGAGGAAGAGTAGCGCCTTGAAGAAGGCGTGAGTCACCAGGTGATAGACACCGGCCGAAAACGCGCCGCTGCCGATGCCGACGAACATGTAGCCGAGCTGCGAAACCGTGGAGTAGGCGAAGACTTTCTTGATATCGTTTTGGGCCAGGCCGATGGTGGCTGCCAGAAAAGCGGTGGCGATGCCGACGACGGCAATCACGTCCATGGCGCCGGGGGCATGGGTGAAGATGACCCAAGAGCGCGCCGTCATGTAGACGCCGGCAGTAACCATGGTGGCGGCGTGGATCAGCGCGGAAACAGGCGTGGGGCCGGCCATGGCGTCGGGCAGCCAGACGTAGAGGGGAATCTGCGCGGATTTGCCGCAGGCGCCCACCATCAGCAGCAGGCCGATGGTGGTGAGCACCCATTCCGGGGCGCTGGCGGCCTGCTGGAATACCTTGTCGAAATCGAGCGAGCCGAAATTCTTGAAGATGTAGAACATGGCCAGCGAGAAGCCGAAATCGCCGATGCGGTTGACGATGAACGCCTTGTTACCGGCATCGGTGGCGAACTTCTTATCGAAGTAGAAGCCGATCAACAGGTAACTGCACAGCCCCACGCCTTCCCAGCCCACGAAGAGCAGGAGGAAGCTCGCGCCGAGCACGAGCACCAGCATGAAGAACATGAAGAGATTGAGGTAGGCGAAGAAGCGGTAATAACCACCTTCATGCGACATGTAGCCGATGGAATAGATGTGGATCAGCGAGCCGATGCCGGTGACTACCAGCAGCATCACGATGGTCAAGCGGTCCACCAGGAAATCGCAGCCGATGTTGATGGCGCCGCTCTGGATCCAGGTAAAGTAGTGCTCCACGTGAGGCGTGTTGAGATCGCCCATGGCGGAGATGGTCTTCAGCACCCAGAGGAAGGAAAGAAGCACGCTGCCGACCGCAACGGTGTTGACGAGGCTCTTGGAGAACCGGCGGCCGAAGATGCCGTTGATCAGAAAGCCCGCCAGCGGGAAGAATGGTATGAGCCAGAGTTGCATCGGTTCGGTCGCTAGTTTTTCATTGAATTCACATCGTCGATATTCAAGGTGGAACGGCCCTTGAACACCGTCAGAATGATGGCCAGGCCTACCGCCGCCTCGGCCGCCGCCACCACCATCACGAAGAACGTGAAGAGATGGCCGCTGACCTCCTTGTGCTGGTAGGAGAATGTCACAAAGCTCAGGTTGACGGCGTTCAGCATCAGTTCGATGGACATGAACACCGTGATGATATTGCGCCGGAAGAGGAAGCCTGCCACGCCCAGCGCGAACAGAATAGCGCTCAGCGTGAGGAACCAGGAAATCGGCACCGCGTTCATCATTGGTCGATTTCCTTTCGCGCCAGGACGATGGCGCCGATAATGGCGACCAGAATCAGAATGGAGGTCACCTCGAAGGGAAGCAGGTAGGTGGTGAAGAGCGCGGTGCCGACATCTTTCGGCCCGCCGCCGGTAAATCCGCCGAAGCGAACCATGGTGCTGTCGGGGAAAATGCGCTGCACGACGAAAGCCATCAAGCCGAGAAACACGATGAGCAGTGGCGCGCCCGGAATCAGGTAAGAGCGGCCTTTCCTGGTTTCGGCGCCGGCGTTGAGCAGCATGATGACGAAGACGAACAGCACCATGATGGCGCCGGCATAGACAATCACCTGCGCGGCGGCGATGAACTCCGCGCCCAGCAGCAGATAGAGGACCGCGAGCGAGCCCATCACGCCGACCAGCGACAGCGCGCTCGAAATCGGGTGCGTCTGCACCACTACGTTGATGGCGCATGCCACCGCGATCAACGCGAAGATGAGAAAAAGAATGACGTCCATTTACTTCGTCGTCCAGGCAACCAGGAAGGCGGTCACCAGCAAATTGAGCATGGCCACCGGGAAGAGAAACTTCCACGTGAAGCCCATCAGTTGGTCGTAACGGAAGCGGGGAAGGGTAGCGCGAACCCAAATAAACAGGAAGAGAATGGCGCCCGTCTTCCCCGCGAACCAGAAGAGCGGCAGCAGCCAGCTTTGCACCATGGGCAGCAGGAAAACGCCGGCGATGATGAAGAAGATAATCCCGAAGACCGGGAGGGTGAGCTTATCGCGTTTGCGCGCAGTGTGGGTGCCGTGATATAGGGCGGTGACGCCAGCGATGGCGAAGATCACCGTGGGCACGAGGCTTGCACCCCAGGCTACCGGCCACGGAGCCATCCAGCCGCCGAGGAAGAGCAGCGTGGCCATGGCGCTGACCGTAATCATGTTGGCGTATTCGGCCATGAAGAAGCTGGCGAACTTCATGCTGCTGTATTCGGTGTGGAAACCGGCCACCAGTTCGTTTTCCGCCTCGGGCAGATCGAACGGTATGCGGTTGGTTTCGGCGAATGCCGCAATCATGAAAATAATGAAACTGATCACCTGTGGGAACGGGCCGTGCAGAATATTCCAGCTGAAGATGCCGCCGTCCTGGGCCTCCACCAGTTTACGCAGGCTGAGCGTGTTGGAAATCAGCAGCGGCGCGGCGATGGCCAGCGACATGGGCAGTTCGTAGCTGATCATCTGCGCCGAACTGCGCAAGCCGCCGATAAGCGCGTACTTATTGTTGGACGCCCAACCGGCCAGCGCGATGCCGTAGACGCCCATGGAGGACACGGCCAGGATGAAGAGCACGCCGATATTGAGATCCGTGAGTTGCATCCAGGTGGTGACGGGGCCCACTTGAATGCTGGGACCGAAGGGAATCACCGAGATGGAAAGCAACGCCATGCTGATGGCCAGGAACGGCGCCAGCAAGTAGAGCGGCTTGTTGACGTAGGGCGGCAGCAGGTCTTCCTTGGTAAGGAGTTTGATGATGTCGGCCACCGGCTGCAGCAGGCCGTGCGGCCCCACACGATAGGGGCCGGGGCGCACCTGTACGTGCGCGATCACCTTGCGCTCCACCCATTGCAGGTAGGCGAGCGTGGTCATGAGCACCGCGAATACGACCGCGGTCTTGACCAGGGTGATGAAAATGAACGAGTCGAGTAGCTCCATTTAGCGGCTCAAGGGATTTTCCAGAACGGAGTTCAGAACCTTAGAATACCGCCCGAGCGTGCCGGACGCGAACAAGCCGTTGTGGTCTGATTGCACCAGCGCGGGCCGGTGTTCAACGGGAATTCGCCCGTTGACCGGCGCCGTCTGCACCGCCCCGCCGGTAGCCATCACCGGCATGGGAATTTCGTATCCACGCACCGTCCGGCGAATCTCCGCAAAAACGGTTTCCGGTATCCAGGGACCGAGCGCCGACGCCGCGCCCATTTCGCGCGCCAGGAAACCCATGATCTCCAGGTCCGGTTTGGCGCCCATGGTGTGGATGGCGCGCGTGAGGCGCTGCACCTCGCCCGAGGTATTAGTCACCGTGCCGTTCTTCTCGTAGGCGGACGCCGCCGGCAGGACGACATCGGCCTGCCGCGCAGTCTCGGTGAGGAACATGTCCTGTACTACCAGGAAGCCCGCCTTACGCGGAACCGCTCCCTCACGGTCGCGGCTCAGATTGGGGCGGAGGGGATTGGCGCCCACCACCCACAGCACGTCCAGCGAGGCAGCAATCATTTCGGCCGCGTGCATGCCCGGTTGGCCGCTCGGCACGTAGCCGGGCAGCAGTTCCGGCGTGAGACCCATATCCAACGCGCCGCGCGAGTTGGCGTAATCCAGCAGGCAGATGAACTTCACCGGGATGGCGAGCGATTCCGCGAAATCCACCAGCTTACGGAGATCGTCGCCCTGGTAGGTATCGTCGAACAGAATTACCAGTTCGGGCTCGGCCTTCAGTTTGTCGTGGAGCGATTCGTAGTCGCGCCCGCGGACACTTGCCACGGCGTATTTGTCCTCGCGCACGGCTTGCGCCGTGACCACGTAGACGTGCGCCTGATGATGCCGGTAGTTGGCGCGAATCTGGTAGCTGAGCATGGGGTGCTCTAGCGCCAGGTCGGCGCCAAGCACGAGGATGGCCTTGCGCTCGTACAGATCGGAGACCGTGGCCAATTTCGATGTCTTACCGCTGAGCGCGTCCAGCAAGGTCACGATGTCGCCGGTGCGGTGGTGATCGATGTGATTAGTCTTCAGCACTTCGCGCGCGAATTTCTGAAGGTAGAAGTTCTCTTCATTGGTGGTGTGGTTGCTTCCGATCACGCCAAAGCCGCCGCCATCGGCCAGGGTCCGGGTGAACTTCTGCGCAACGGCCGCGAGCGCCGTGGCCCAGGACACTTCCTCCAGTTTGCCGTTGACGCGCAGCAGGGGGGATTGCAGGCGCTCGGGGTGGTCGTAGAAATCGAAGGCGTAGCGTCCCTTGATGCACAGGAACTCGCCGTTGATGCCGGAGCGGTCGCGGTTGTTGCCGCGGATGATCTGGTCGTTGCGCGTGCCGAGCGTGGTCTTGCAGCCATCGCCGCAGTGCGTGCAGATGGTGCCCGTGTGGGTCATCTCCCAGGGGCGCGTCTGGTAGCGGTACGTGCCGCTGGTGAGCGCTCCCACGGGGCAGATATCGATGCAGGCGCCGCACTCGTCACACTCCAGGTGGTCGCCCGCGTTGGGAGCGATCTCGCTCACCACGCCACGGTTGACCACGCCGAGCGCGCCCACGCCCAGTCCCTCATTGCAGACGCGCACGCAGCGGAAGCACAGGATGCAGCGCGGCGCATCAAAGAAGACCACGGGGGAGAACTGCTTTTCGGGGGTATGGACTTTTTCTTCCGAGTAGCGGCTCTCGCCCGCGCCGTAACGGTTGGTGAGCAGCAGTTCGAGCATCGACTTCCGCGCCTGGGCCACGGTGGGAGTCCCGGTACGGACCACCATGCCTTCGGCCACCGGCAGCGTGCAGGCCGTCTGGAGCTTGGGCATCTTCTCCACTTCCACCAGGCACATGCGGCAGGCGGCGGCCAGCGAGAGTCCTTCGTAGTAGCAGAACGCGGGGATCTCAATGCCGACGGTCTTGGCGGCATCGATCACCAAAGTCTGCGGCGGCACTCGCACGGCGCGGCCGTCGATTGTCAGATTGATCAAGGCAGCCATTAGACCGTCACCATGCTTCCACTGTGCTCGTAGGGGCACGGTTTGCCGTTCAGGTGATCTTCGAATTCATGGCGGAACTTCTCCACGATGGAGATGGTCGGCATGGCGGCGGCATCGCCCAGCGGGCAGAAGGTGCGGCCCAGCATGTTCTTGGCGATATCGCCGATCAGGTTGATATCGGTGCGCGTGCCTTGCCCATCATGGAAGCGCGTCAGAATCTTCTTCAGCCAGGTGGTGCCTTCCCGGCAGGGGATGCACCAGCCGCAGCTTTCATGGGCGTAGAAGCGCATGATGCGCACCGCGGCTTTCACCATGCAGGTGTCTTCGTCCATGATGATGACGCCGCCCGAGCCCAGCATGGTCTTGCGCGACGCCATGGAATCGTAATCCATGGTGGCGCCTTCCAGTTCGGCGGCGGTCAGCACCGGGCAACTCGACCCGCCCGGGATGAACGCCTTCAACTTTTTCCCGTTGCGGATGCCGCCGCCCACTTCCTCGATCATCTGCTTCACCGGGAAGCCGAGTCTGAGTTCGTAGACGCCGGGCTTATTGATGTGCCCGGTGAGGCACGTCATCTTGGTGCCGCCGGATTTCGGAATGCCGAGCGCCGCAAACGCCGCGCCGCCATCGCGCAGAATGGCCGGCACGGCGCAGAACGTTTCCACGTTATTCAGGATGGTGGGGCATTGGAACGCGCCCGCCACGGCGGGGAACGGCGGGCGTATGCGCGGGATGCCGCGCTTGCCTTCGAGCGATTCCAGCAGCGCCGATTCCTCCCCGCACTCATAGGCGCCCGCGCCGGTGTGCGCGTAGAGATCGAAATCGAAACCCGTGCCCTGAATGTTCTTGCCCAGCCAGCCCTTTTCGTAGGCTTCGGCGAGGGCCTTCTCCATGACTTCGATGAGGTAGCGATACTCGCCCCGGATATAGATGTAGCCGGCGTGCGCATCCACCGAGAGGCCGGCGATCAGGACGCCCTCGATCAGCTGATGGGGATCGTTTTCGATCAGCACGCGATCTTTGCAGGTGCCGGGCTCGCTCTCATCGCCGTTGACCACGATGTACTTGGGCTTGGGCGAATTGCGCGGCACGAAGCCCCACTTCATGCCGGTGGGGAAACCGGCGCCGCCGCGCCCGCGGAGATTGGAAGCCTTCACCTCCGCGATGATCTCTTCGGGGGTCATCTTCGCGGCCTTGAGGAAGGCTTGGTAGCCTTCCGTGGCCAGGTAGGTATCGATGGATGCCGAATTGGGCAGACCGAAGCGCCGCGTCAGCACCCTGGTCTCAAGCGGACTAGGTTCGTTGAAAAGCATCGGTTATTGCTTCTTCCTCAGGCCATCCAGAATCTGGTCCAGTTTCTCGGGCGTGACGTGGTGGTGGAAATCGTAGTTTACCTGGATAGCGGGGGCCCAGGAGCAGGCG
>JAPKZC010000830.1:0-410 GCA_026394025.1 Candidatus Solibacter sp. | reverse complement strand
TCCACTTCCTCCACCGAGAACTGGCCGTCGGCGGTGACTTCCTTGTGGCCGATGCCGAGCTTCCTGCAAGTGTGTTCGTAGAGCTTGTCGCCATCGTGCAGCAGGCAACTGATGTTGGTGCAGACCTGCACGTGGTACTTCCCCAGCGGCTTGGTATGCAGCATGGAGTAGTACGAGAGCACTTCGTTGACCTGCAAGGGGGTGCATCCCGTGCGGGCAGCCACTTCATTCACCAGTTCATCGGTGATGCGGCCGATTTCGTCTTGCGCGTAGAGCAGCATCGGAATCATGGCCGAGCGCTGCCGTCCCGGCGGATAGCTCTTCAGGAGTTTGTCAAACCTGGCTTCCAGTTGGGGAGAAAATGTCATTACCGGTCCGTGTCACCAAGAACGAAATCCATGCTGCCGATG
>JAPKZC010000140.1 GCA_026394025.1 Candidatus Solibacter sp. | reverse complement strand
CCTTTTCCGCATTGGGCAGGAAGGCCTCCTCCAACGGAGGGCTGAAGGGGACCGGCGTGTCTGGCGCCGTCACCCGCACGATGGGCCCGTCCAGATATTCGAAGACGTTTTCGGTGATGGTGGCGGCGAGTTCGCCGGCCATGCCGCCGGTGCGCGTGTCCTCGTGCAGCAAGAGCGCCTTGGACGTCTTGCGTACGCTGGCGCAGATGGTCTCGCGATCCAGCGGCACCAGGGTGCGCAGGTCCACCACTTCGACGCTACATCCTTCCGCGGCCAGTATTTCCGCCGCTTCCAGCGCCGTCCATACCATGGCGCCGTAGGTGATGATGCTGAGGTCGCGCCCTTCGCGCACCACTTTGGCCTTGCCGATGGGCACCGTGTATTCTTCGGAAGGCAGGTCCTCTTTGATCTTGCGGTATAGGCCCTTGTGTTCGAAGAAGAGCACCGGGTCATTATCGCGGATGGCGGATTTAATCAGCCCTTTGGCATCGTACGCGGTGGCCGGACACACCACTTTCAGGCCGGGGGTGCGAACGAACCACATCTCGGGATTCTGCGAATGAAACGGTCCGCCGTGGATGCCGCCGCCGGAGGGCGAACGAATCACGATGGGCACGCCGGCGTTCCAGCGGTAACGGCACTTGGCGGCGAAATTGACGATCTGGTCGAAGCCGCAGGAGATGAAATCGGCGAACTGCATCTCGGCTACAGGCCGCAGTCCCATCAACCCCGCACCGATGGATGCGCCCACAATTGCCGCTTCGGAAATGGGCGTATCCACTACGCGGCGGGCGCCGAAGCGCTCCAGGAATCCCGCAGTCACCTTGAAGGCGCCGCCATACTCGCCGATATCCTCGCCGATACAGAATACGTTGGGGTCGCGCTCCATCTCCTCCCAAAGACCTTCACGAATGGCTTCCAGGTAAGTGGTGGACATGGCTATTGGCTCTCGTAGACGTCGTCCAGCAGGGTAGCGGCGTCGGGGTAGGGGCTCTGCTCGGCCCACGCCACGGCATCGTCCACTTCACGCGCGATGGCGGCGTGCACTTCATCGATCTCGCCCTGCAAGGCCCACGATTGCTCGAGCATGCGCTTTTCCAGGCGCACGATGGGGTCGAGTTTACCCCACTCGTCGAACAACCCCTGGGGGACATAGTGTGCCGCGTCGTGCGCAGAGTGGCCGGTCATGCGGAAGGTCTTGCACTCCAGCAGATAGGGTCCGCTTCCGGCGCGCGCGTAGGCGGCGGCACGAACCGTAGCCTCGTACACGGCCAGCACGTCGTTACCATCCACAATTTCGGCCGGCATGTTGTAGGCAGGGCCGCGATCGGCCACGTTGGTGCAGGCCATTTGCAGGTTCAGGGGCGTGGAATACGCGTACTGGTTGTTGTTGCAGATGAAGACCACGGGCAGTTTCTGCACGCTGGCGAAGTTGACGCCTTCGTGCCAATCGCCGCGACTGGTGGAGCCATCGCCAAAATAGCTGAAGGCCACGCCGTTGATTCCCTTGTAGCGCATGGCGAGTGCGGCGCCTGCCGCCACTGGCACAGTGGCCGCCAGGGCGCTGATAAGCGACACCACGCCGGCGTTCATGTCGCCCATGTGCATATTGCCGTCGCGGCCGCGCGTCAGGCCACCCACCCGGCCCATGTATTGGGCCAGGACACGCCGGGCGGAGACTCCACGGACGAAGAATACGGCCATGTCGCGGTGAGAGGGAAAGAGCACGTCGTCGGCCTGGGCCACCAGCGCGCTGCCCACCGGTATGGCCTCCTGTCCGCGCCCTACGTAAACCCCTCCGACCACTTTCCCCTGACGGTACAGCTTACGCTCGATGCGATCTTCCACTTCGCGCATGAGGAGCATGTGGTGGAGACACTTTTGGGCCAGTTCAGCCTCGGGCGTGCCGGCCGCCGAAGCCGCATTGTGTATTTCCGCACCAGTGGCTTGGACCGCGCTCATGGAAATTACCTCGTGTTTGGGGTCAACGGGTAGTATACCGCTATGCCGGAGGCTGGCCGGCCCGCAGAAGCGCAATCGTCCTGCCATTTCGTCTCTATCGCGTCAGCACCCTCCCCGGTAGCGCATTTGTCATCTTGCCTTCTTCGATGACCGGCACGCCGTTCACCAGCACGAAGCGCATGCCTTCGGAAAGCTGATTGGGCTGATCAAAGGTCGCCAGGTCGCGCACCGTCTCCGGGTCGAACACCACTACGTCGGCCCACATCCCCGCCTTGAGCACGCCGCGATCCGCGAAGCGCATGCGCTGCGCCGGCAGCGACGTGAACTTGCGAATGGCGTCCTCCAGCGTCAGCAGTTTCTCTTCGCGCACGTACTTGCGCAGAATCCTTGGGAACGTGCCGAACGCGCGCGGATGGGGATGCTCCTTGCCGAGCACGCCATCGAGCGCCGAGCCCTGCGAATCGTTGCAAATGGACACCCACGGCTGGCGTATGGCGAAGGCCACGTCGGGCTCGTCCATGATGAACATGCCCACCATGGTGAACGCCTCATCCTCAATCAGGATGTCGAACGCGGTGTCGATTGGGTCCTTGTTCCACAATCTGGCGATTTCCGCGATGGATTTCCCCTGGAGCGGAATCAATTTGGGATTCTGCACGGCGCTTACCACGAAAGATTCGGGGCCTTTCACCTGCTGCCACTCGTTGTTCCACTCGCTGGACGGCGTTTCCAGGTCCTTGCGGATGCGCGCGCGCATGGCTGGATCCTTGAGGCGCCCGATCATCTTCTGGTCGCCGCCATCGTGCGCCCAGGGCGGAATCACGGCCGAGAAGCTATTGAACGCCGCCGGATACCCATAGGTGTCCGCCGCCACGTCCAGCCCGGATTTGCGGGCCGCCTCGATGTGCGCCACGATCTCTGGCATTCGCCCCCAGTTGGACTTTCCGGAGGCCTTCAAATGCCAGATCTCGACGGGAACCCTCGCCTCGCGCCCGATGCGGAACGCCTCGTCCAGCGCCGGGATGATGGCATTGCTCTCGTCGCGGATGTGGGAGGCGTAGTTGCCGCCGAGTTTCGCCGCTTCGGCCGCCAGCGCGATCAGCTCCGCGGTCTTCGCATACGGCGCCGGAGCATATTGCAGCGAGGTGGAGAGCCCCACCGCGCCCTCCCGCATGGCATCGTGCACCAGGGCTTTCATACGTTCCAATTCTGCCGCGCTGGGTGCGCGGTCGTCATCGCCCAGCACCATACGACGAACCTGCGTCGCCCCGACGTAGCTCGCCAGGTTGATCCCGACGCCCTGCTTGCGCAGCCGCGCGAAGTAGTCGCGGAAGGTGCGCCAGGTGGCCTGCACGCCGTAGTGCTCCCAAGCGACATGGTCGGCTTTGAGGATGGCGTCGTTGAGCGGCGCGATGGTTGACCCCTCGCCGGTGATCTCGGTGGTGATTCCCTGGAAGATCTTGGACGGCAGATGCGGGTTGACCAGAATGGTCATCTCCGATTGCCCGAGCATGTCGATGAACCCCGGCCCCACCACCATGCCGCGCGCGTCAATGGTGCGTCTGGCCGGGGCGTCCGCCAGGCGTCCGATCTGTGCGATCTTCCCAGCGCGGATCCCGACATCGGCCGCATACCAGGGAGACCCGGTTCCGTCGATGACGTGCCCGTTGCGGATCACCAGGTCGTAGGGCGAGGCGGCGGCGGCGAAGAGCAGAATCGGCAGCAGGATCGGCATACGTGCAGTATAGTGGCGCACCGGCAAACTACGCTACTCTGTTGCCGATGGACCCGCACACTTTCGCCGCCGCCGAACGCGCCGTATTCCGCCGCCTGACCACTCCGGGGAAGATCCAGCGCTTCCTGGACGACCTGCCTTACAACAAGGAGCGTGCCGGCGAGACATGCCGCTCTCCCCGCCGCGTACTACGCGACCGTACCGCGCATTGCATGGAAGGCGCGATGTTCGGCGCCGCGGCGCTGCGTATGCTCGGCCACCCTCCGCTCCTACTCGATTTCGAGGCCGTGCGCGACGACGACCACGTGCTGGCCATCTTCCAGCTTCGTGGCCACTGGGGGGCGCTGGCCAAATCCAACTACTCCGGCCTGCGCTATCGCGAGCCGGTCTACCGCACCCTCCGCGAACTGGCGATGAGCTACTTCGAGCACTACTACAACACAAAGCGCGAGAAGACCCTGCGCAATTATTCACGGCCGGTGAACCTGCGCCGCTTCGATTCCATTCACTGGATGACCGCGGAGGAGGACATCTGGACGATTCCGGAATACCTGGTGACCATCAAGCACACGCCGCTGCTGCGGGCATGCCTCCGTACGCGGTTGGGCCGGGTGGACGACCGCCTGTTTGCCGCCGGCCTGGTGGGCCTGGAGAGTTGATCGAGACGGTGACTATACGGTCTTCACCTCGGGGTGGACCCACGGCTTGCGATATTGTCTGCGCAGCAGACGATTGGCTTCTTCGTCGCCCTGAACTATGCCTTTCGGCGCGTCCCAGGCCAGCGTCCGCCCCAGTTGCATGGAGAGATTCGCCAGGATGCAGCACGACGAGGAAATGAAGCCTTCCTCGATATCGGCCACCGGCTTACCGCGCGACGCCATGTTTGCCAGCAGGTCTTTCATGTGACCGCGGATGGCCGGCGCCACATGCCGTTCCAGCCGGGCCTCGGTCTTGTCTTCCGGATACTGTTCCAACTCGTAGGTCACGTCTTTGTGGATCGCCTGCTCTCCCCGCCCCGCCGGAATAAAATCGTAGCCCATGACCCCGGCCTTCAGCGTGCCGCGCTCGCCATACAGAGTGGCGCCCCACGGGTAGGCCGGATCCACCGATGCGCCGAAGCGGCGATGCTGCCAAACGCTGAGGCCGAAACTCGTTTCGGCCATCCCAGGTTCATGAACCAGCGCACCATGTCGAACATGTGGATTCCCATGTCTCCAATGGTGCCGTTGCCATACTCCATGAACTGCCGCCAACTACGTTGGATATCGGGGCTGTAGGGCATCATGGGCGCGGGACCAACCCAGAACTCCCAATCCAGCGTGTCGGGCACGGGCGCCGGCTGCGCGGCCGTGGCCCGGCCTCCGCCGTATGAATAGATTTCCACGTGTCCGATGGGGCCGAGTTTCCCCTCCTGCACCAGGTTGCGTGCCTCGATCAGATGCGGAGTGCTGCGCCGCTGCGTACCCACCTGCACCACGCGCTTGTACTTGCGGGCCGCCGCCAGCATCGCCTGGCCTTCCACCACATCCACGCTGATCGGCTTTTGCACGTACATATCGACACCGGCCTTGGCAGCCTCGATCATGGCCAGGGCGTGCCAGTGAT
>JAPKZC010000229.1:12901-16419 GCA_026394025.1 Candidatus Solibacter sp. | reverse complement strand
AATCTGGTCACCGCGATGGCCGACATGCAACTGCCGTCGGGGAAGAACCCGCTGGATTATTACTGGAATGTGGGTTGGCCCCAGGGAGACCCCAACACAGCGGAATGGATCAAGCAGTTCGATGACGTGATGAAGGCCGACCGCTTTTTCTGCTACGTGGACAAGGCACTGATCCCCGATGTGCAGGCGGGGGCCAAACTGGGCGCATTCTCCAGGGAGCCAAACCCGCAGAAGTGGGGACACATCGGCGCCACCCAAAGCTACAAGCAGACCCAGTTTGACGTGGCCAACGTGCAACTGACTTTTCACGAACAGAATACCGCCACGTTCCTGGATGAAAGCCACAACCCGGTGCTTTGCGTGTAGATCGAGCCGGACGTGGACTATTACCGGGACCTGCTGGCACACGGTTTACTGGAGGTGATCCCCAACACGATCAGCCATGGCAAGACCGATCCGAAGGTGGTCTATTGTCTGCGCTGGATGGCCGCCAAACGCGAGCCCCACCTCCCCGAATTCAATCCTCTTTACACCGTGGAAGCGTGACGAACGAGCGGTTAACCAAAGTCAACCGCTGTTAGTTATCGAAATCGATCTTTCCGCTGGGGCATGGCGAGCTTAGAGTGGAGCTTACTATGCCCACTGGCCACACTGCGACTGCGCATGGAGTTGCCGTTGGCGAACGCGCAGAGCGGCAGGTGACGAGCTACCCGCCGCTAATGCTCTATGGAGTGCTTTCGGCGGCGCTCGGATTCGCCCTGCAAACCTGCGCGGGCCTGTGGGCCTTCGTCTCCAGTTTCACGGACGCGGGCAGCGCCCGCCATTCCGATATTGCGTTGATGTCGTATAGCGCGATACCGATCATCGTCGGGGTGTTTCTGGTGGCGGCGGAGCTGGTGTTTCAGCTGCCGAAGAAGCGGGCGCACCGGCGGGTGCTGGCCGACACGATACAGAATCGAGAGCTCACGGTAATCCTGACGGCCTACAACGATGAATTGAGCATCGGCCCGGCGGTGGCGGACTTTCTGGGCCACCCGCTGGTGCGCCGCGTGCTGGTAGTTGACAACAACAGCAGCGACCGGACTACCGAAGTTGCCGGCAAGGCGGGCGCCATCGTGATTCGGGAGGAAACTCCGGGGTACGGAAGCTGCGTCTACCGCGGGTTCGAAGAGGCGCTGAAGTACAGCGACACGGAACTGATCCTGCTCTGCGAAGGAGACATGACTTTCCGTGCGTTCGACATCGAGAAGTTCCTCGCCTATATTCCACACGCCTCGATCGTCAACGGAACACGGATCGTGGAGCAGCTACGCGACCGCGAGACGCAACTGAGTACCTTTATCTACTACGGCAACTTCGCCGTGGGCAAGCTGCTGGAGTTGAAACACATCGGACGTGGCACGTTCACCGACGTGGGAACCACCTACAAGCTGTGCCGCGCCGAGCCTCTGGCGCGGCTGCTGCCGCATCTTGATCGGAGAGTCAACCTCGAGTTCAACGCCCACTTCCTGGACACGGCGCTGGAAGCTGGAATCGATATCGTCGAGTGCCCGATCACGTTCTTCGCCCGGGTGGGAAAGAGCAAGGGGGGCAACGTGAACAACACGCGCGCATTGAAGGTCGGGCTGCGGATGATCGCAGGCATCCTGATGAGTTGGCGGCTTCTGGTTCGGTAGCAGATGCGCCAATACCATGACACCAGGCTCGAACACGACAGCCGGCGGGGGACTTTGTGGAAGACGCTGTGTGAAGCTCATTTTCAGCGCTTCGTACGGCGATTTCATCAACAATATCCGATGCGCCACGAGGATCGCGGTCGATCGCTGGCCGGGCATCGCGGACTACCTCAACGAGGGCGTGAGAGCCGAAGTTGGCGAGATCACGCTGCTGAGCGGAATTGGCGACCATTCGGTGGACTTCGTTTTCGCCAGCAACATATTTGAGCATCTGACCAAAGCCGAAATGGCGGTGTGCCTGGCCGAGGTCAGACGCGTGCTGCGTCACGGCGGCACGATCAATATCGTGCAGCCGAACTACCGGTTGTGTTACGCCGAGTACTTCGACGATTACACGCACGTCTCCGTCTACTCGGACCGGAGTCTGAGCGATCTTCTACGGGCGAACGGGTTCACGATTCTGGAATGTGCGCCGCGGTTTCTTCCGCTGACGATAAAATCCAGGCTACCGGTTTGGCCGGCCCTCATCAAGGCATATCTAGCCTCTCCGGTGAAGCCGCTGGCCAAGCAGATGTGGATACGGGCGAGGCTTGAGGCGCGTCATGGTGCTGGATAGGCCGGCAGTGCCCGCGGCGCCGGCGCCGCCGTGCCGGGCCGACCGGGACCCCGTCCAACGAGCGGTCTGGCCCGACCGGGTGTTCATCACCTCACTGGCTGCAATCTGCGGACTGACCGCATTCATCGGCGTGGCCCCCGTGGTGTCGTTCGGGCACGATATCTTCTTCTCCCTGGATAACAGCTACCGCGTGCTGCAGGGCCAGATTCCACACCGCGATTTTGAATCGGCATGGGGACCGCTGATCTACCTGATCGATGCCGTGGGCCTGCGATTGTCGGGATTGCGGCCGGAGGGCCTGGGCTATGCGAACGCGATTTTCGGTGCACTGATCGCCACCTGGGCCTATCTGGTTGGGCGGCGCCGTTTGTCGCCGTGGGCGTCCTGCGTGCTTGGGATCTACACGCTACTGCTGATCGTGGCGCCGTTCTCGCTGGGTTATGGGCCGCTCAACTTCAGCCATGCCATGACCTACAACCGGTACGGCTTTGCGTTGCTCGGAATCGCGATCTTGGAATGCGCGACGGCCTCCCCGGGCGCCGGCGGAGGATGGTCAACCGGTATCGCCTTCGCATCGCTCGCGTTCTTGAAGGTGACTTATGCGGTTGTAGCGGTCCCGCTGATCTTGATCACCGGCGGCGCCAGCCAGTTTCGCAAGAAGAGGCTGGTTGCCATATGCGGCGGCGGCGTGCTGGTGGCGATGCTGGTGCTGCTGCACCTGAGGTTCGATATTACCGATATGGTGAACGATCTCGCCATGGCAGCGAGCGGGCGGGGCAGATCCTGGAAACCCCGTCAGATCCTGGCGCTAGGGTTCGGCGAGTTGGCCGAGAGCGTTCCCCTTCTGCTGTTGGCGCTGGCGGCTGGAACTTCGCGACTCCGCTGGTGTGGCATTGCGGTGATGACCCTGGCGCTGGGCGGCTTTCTGCTTTCGACGAACCATCAGCCGGCTACGCTGCCGCTCAACGCATTCGTCGCGGTTGTGCTGGCCGATACGTTCTTCCGCCAGTCCGCGGGCGCGGGCAGGAGCGTCGAAGGCGCCATCGTGGCATTTCTGACACTCGCCTGCGTGGTGCCGTTCTGCTTCGAGAGCGGCCGGTCATTGGTCGCCGCCGCCGGGGAGAAACTCCGGCCGCCAAGCGGCGAGGTTGTCCGGCTGGACTCCGACCGCGGAGCGTCGCTGATCTTCCGGCGCGGGCCGTTTGAGACCGAGACCGGCGGACCGG
>JAPKZC010000229.1:9776-12865 GCA_026394025.1 Candidatus Solibacter sp. | reverse complement strand
TATGTGCATGCGATCAACGACGGGTTGGCGCTACTGCGCCGGAATACCGGCGCGCGCGATGGCGTGCTGGCGATGGACATGATGAACCCGTTCAACTACCTTCTCGATCGTCCCTCCCCGACGGGTGGTTTGGCCGCAGGAGCGTACAACTACGTGGTCAGCGATGCCGCGCATCCCTCAGACGAGCGATGGGCCGGCAACGCGCGCTACGTGCTGGTGCGGAAATACAGCCGTGGGATGAAAGACTACTCGGTTGAGAATTTCCACATCGACGGCATCCGGCGGATTTACCAGCCGTTGTTAGACAGGCGATTCCAGGTGTTGGGAGAGACCGACCACTGGCTCTTGTACGGCTAGCACCAGGGGTCGCCGTGACCGCGAGATCCGGTGCCGTTAAGAGCGACCCCCGCCTGACCCATCCCTTACCCGGCGAAGCCGGAACCAAACAAGGCGTGTATTTGACGCGGGAGCGGAGGAACGTGGGCTTTTCGCTATCGGGCATCCGCGAAAGTTTGGCGGCTATTTCGGAGTGCAGCGGGGGGCCGCGCCCTCATTGGTTGCGAGTGGCAGGCGTGAACATATCCTGCCGGAAGTCTGCTAGGAACCTGACGCACTGAGCGCGGCCGCAAGAGGCCTCACAAGGCTCCAACTGCCCGCCTGCAACCTGCCCATCGCGCCCGGCGGCGAACCCGCGGACCAGAAGAGCGACAGCATGCCCCAAGGTTCGCCGAAGCGCGCTTTGCTCTTCGCCACCACGCTCATCATCAACCGTTGCAGAGCCGCGCAGTTTCGTTGGAACTCGGGGTCGTCCTTCAACCCCACAGGGCTGCGGCCGTTCAGAAACCGGCGCATGCGGAGCAGCGCCGCGCCTGCTTTCGTCATGCTCTCGGCCCACCACACGATGTCGTAGAGATCGCCTGTAACATCCGCCAGCACCTGGTTGAAGCGGGGATTCATACGGTCGAGCGGAATCAGGTGACGTAACTCGGGGCTGGGGCCGAGTATCACCGCCTGGCCCCACGTCGCCGGGTCATCGAGGAAGCGGTAGCGCGCCCGCTCGATCTCGTCCGTATCCGGATGGAGCAGGGCGCGCAGCGCATGCCTTCCGAATTCGCGATAGTAGGCTTCGTCGTGCAGGTCGCCGCCCGCGAAGAAGAGATTTTCGCAGGCCGCGTCGTCCAACTCGGTACGCAGCAGGCAGGTGGAGGTCTTGTCGCCGGTATACGCCGCGAGCGCGGCCGCAACGTCGTCTGGCGCCATCAGGTTTAGCGCGGCAAACCAGTTGAGGTAGCCCCGCACCGTGGCGGCATTGGTATCCCGATTGACCACGAAATGCAGATTGGCGCAGCGCAGTTCGGGCATCGCCACGGCCCCGCTGGCGCGGTAGGTGGTGGTGACCAACACCGATTCGAAAATCGCCTTGCGCAACGCTTCCTGGCGGTTCAAAGGGTTGGTGATGGCGCTGATGTGCTCGCTCTTGGCCGTCTCCTTGATGGTGACGGTTCCGCTGGCCGCGTCGCTCAGGATCTCGCACTTGCCGATCAGCTTCGACAAGGAGATCAGATTGACGATGCCCAGCAGGTTGACCTTGAGTGTGACACCCTGGCTGCGCACGCGCGTCAGGACGCTGTGGCGCAGGGTGACACCGGCGGGCGCCGCCAGTTCGGTGAGTGACGTTAGATCGCCATGCAGCGCGCGGTTCAGGGCGCCGGTGGACTCGGCGTCGCGGGCGTCCGGTTGAATTTCGTACTCGAAGATGCCCTCGTCATCGGAGGCCGAGGAAAGCGCGAGGTCGAACGCTCCCCGGAAGCTGTGATCCACGCCTTCCTGGAGGGCCGCGTTGAACGTCTTTGCCTCGGCCTCGGACAGGCCTTCCAGAAGCTTGGGATCGGCACCGCTCTTGCTGACGGCGCCCAGCAGGGAGGACAGCAGATCGGTTCCGCCGACCTTCACACTGGCGCTGGCGGAAACGGAGAAAGCTGCACGCAGGGTGGCGCCCTTCTGCTTCTGAAAGCGCAGTCCGACGGCGCCGCCGGGCAGGCCGCTAGCCCGAATCTGATACGCGCCCGAAATAGTGACCGACGCCGACACGCCGGCCATCACGCCATCCTTGACATCGATGCTTCCCGCGTTCAACGGCAGCTTCACCGACGCCAGCGGATTCACCGCCGTGGCAATATCGAAGCCGCCCGTCAGCTTGAGGCTGCCCTGCCCGGACACTGTGCAAACGTCGCCTTCATGGAGCAATTTGAGGTCTTCGACGCTGGCCGCGATGACGAACGCCGACAGCATCTGGCCCACCGCTCGGCCCAACGAAGGCTCCTCCGCGGCGCCGGTAAACGCCTTGACGAACCCGATGGTCACGCCGCTCTTGGCGTCCAGGCCAAACGTCAGATCGCCGGCCGAATCGCTGGCGCCAAACCCAAGATTCCCGGTCACCTCAAGCCCCGCATGTGTTGCGTCCGCGCGCAGCACCGCCTGCACCTTTGGGGCGAGCGTGATTGCCGGGGCCTTGCCCAGTTGGAACTGGTTGCCTAGCGTGGCCTGAAACTGGATGGGCTTTGGCGCGGCCTCTGACAGCGCTTTGCCCTGTAGCGCGACGAAATCCGGCACCACCAACAGGTGCAGTAGTTGGGAGCGCGCATAGTTGACCAGCGACGAGGGCTGGGAGAGATCGATCTTGACTGCTTCGGGGGGCTTCCCCAAATCGTCGGTAATTGAGATTTCCGGCACGGTGGTTTACCTTTCCGCGGATGGTCCCAGGAGCACGCGGCCCGGACGCTCCGCCGTCACTTTTTCCTGACGCAAAACGAACTTTCCGTTGACCAGCACGTCGCGCACACCGACAGAATACTGGTGAGGCTTATCGTACTCCGACCGGTCGGCGACCGTGGCCGGGTCGAATACGATAAGGTCGGCCTTCATGCCCGGGCGCAGCAATCCGCGGTCCCAGATCTTCAGACGCTGCGCCGGGAAGGAGGACATACGGCGCACGGCATCTTCCAGGGTGAGCACGTGCTTCTCCCGCACGTAGACGCCGAGCACCCGCGCGAAGGTGCCGTAGCTGCGCGGATGCGGCGCCGCTTGGC
>JAPKZC010000229.1:1861-9729 GCA_026394025.1 Candidatus Solibacter sp. | reverse complement strand
ATATCGCCATCGCTCGCGATCATGGTAAAGGGAGAGCGCATGATGCGCACCACGTCCTCTTCGGCGATGGCGTGATACACCGCCGAGCAGCCGCCTTTGGCGACCAGGTCCATCACGGTTTCGGCGGCGTTTTCCATGCTGGGTTCCGCGCCGCGCGCCTGCGTGAGCTGGGTGAGATTCCTGCCCGCCAGGGTGCGATCGAATGCGCAGTCGACGATGGCCACGTTCTTGGGATCGCCGGCGCCGCGATCGACCTTCAGGTTTTGCACGATCGCCGCTTTTATCCGCGCGCGCTGGTCCGGTGCGGCCAGGCGTTCGTTGGTGGATTTCTGCCCGCCTTCGAGCGCCCACTGCGGAACGAGGGCGGCGATTCCGGTGCTCGATGCGGTGTAGGGGTACTGATCGATGGTGACATCCACGCCGCGCGCACGCGCCTCATCCACCAGTTTGAGAGAGTCCACGCTCTTGCCCCAACTGGGTTGACCGATCATCTTGTGGTGCGTGATCTGGGTGGGCAACCCGCCCTCCTCGCCAATGCGGATGGTCTCGCGCACGCTATCCAGCACGTGGGAGGCTTCCTCGCGCATGTGGGAGATGTGGATGCCGCCCATCTTTCCCACCACGCGAGCGAGTTCGATGACTTCCTCCGTGGGCGTGAAATTCCCCGGCACATAGAAGAGTCCGGTGGAAAGGCCGAAGGCACCGTCGCGCATGGCTTGCGCAGCCAATTCCTTCATTTTGCCGATCTCCTCCGCGGTGGCCGGGCGGTTGGCCAGCCCGATGACCGACTGGCGTATGCTTCCCTGACCGACGAAGGTCGCGAAGTTGACGGACACCGGCAGGTTCCGAATGCCATCCAGGAACGGCGCGATAGGCAGCGGCGAGCTGCCGTCGGGCCCTTCCACGATGGTAGTGACGCCTTCCCGCAGATAGTTTTCCGCAGTGGGCACGGCCGCGATGCCGCGCCGCCCGTGGGAGTGAATATCGATGAAGCCAGGGGCCACCACCATGCCCATGGCATCGATGCGAACGCCGGCTGCCCGGTTGCCCAGCGCGCCGACGGCGGCAATGCTGTCGCCGCGAATTCCGATATCGGCGAGAAACCACGGCGAGCCCGAACCATCCACTACGCGGGCTCCCGAGATAATCACGTCGTAGGGCGCGACCTGCCCAAAAAGCCCCACCGCCAACAGCAGCATCACAGCACAGCGCACCATGCGCCCTATTGTACACAGAGTGGCGCCGGGCGGGGCCGCATATGTTATCCAGGGAGACCGTACAGTGTGAAGCACGGGCGATTTCTGAAGCCGTGGTGTACCATAAGGAATTACTGAATGAAGGCTCTACTGGAAGCGCTCCAGCCGGGCGAGAAGGACTGGGATTTGGCGCAAGCCATCGATCCTGCCCGGCTGCCGGCGCACATCGCGATCATCATGGACGGCAACGGCCGCTGGGCGGGACGCCGCTTCCTGCCGCGGGTGGCCGGCCACAAAGCCGGCATCGGCCCGGTGCGAACCGCGGTAGAGACCTGCGCGCGGCTCGGCGTCAAGGTGCTCACTCTGTACGCCTTCTCCGTGGAAAACTGGAAGCGCCCGCGCGCCGAAGTGGAAACCCTCTGGCGCCTGCTGCGCTACTACCTCAAACAGGAGCTGCCCGAGCTCCAGAAGCACGATATCCGGCTGCAAGCCATCGGCCGCCTGGAAGCCCTGCCGCCGCAAGTGCGCCGCGAACTGGATGCGGCGGTGGATGCCACCGCGGCCAACCGCGGTCTTCTGGTAAACCTGGCGATCAATTATGGCGGACGCGCCGAGATCGTCGACGCCGTCAATTCCATCCTCGAAATGGCACGCCTGGACGGCAGCATTCAGACTCTGAAGATCGACGAGGATCTGATCGCCACCAGCCTTTATACCGCGTCGTGCCCCGACCCCGATCTACTGATTCGCACTTCGGGCGAAATGCGCATCAGCAACTTTCTGCTTTGGCAGATTGCCTATTCCGAACTCTACGTGACCGAGACGCTGTGGCCGGATTTCACGCGCACGGACCTGTTGCAGGCCGTGTTGGAATACCAGAAGCGCGACCGCCGGTACGGCGGACTTAGCGGGGTCGCGATGGAAGGCGCCGCCAAGCCCGGCGAGGAAGCCCTGATCGCTTTACTCCGTTCCTCATGAAGCGAGTCCTGACCGCATTGGCCCTCATTCCCCTCGTCGGCTGGGTGGTGTTGTGGGCCGAGCCGTGGGTTTTCCTGGCGGTTCTGGCAACCGTCGCCTGCCTTTGCTACCGGGAATACAACGACATCGCCGGCGGCTATGGGTTCGGCGCTCCGGGCGTGGTGGGTTACGGCGCAGGCTTGCTGTTCCTGGTCTGGTGGGACGTCCCCTGGGCGGCTCTGGTGGGCATCACGGTGGTGGCCCTGGTGATGGTGATGGGCGAGCGGGATCTGGCGCATGCCCTGCCGCGGGCCGCGCTCCTGCTACTCGGAATCCTCTATGTTTTCGGCTGTTGGAAATGCGCCCGCCCGCTACGCGAACTTAATCCTCACTGGCTGATGTACGGCCTGATGCTGAACTGGGTGGGGGATATTGGGGCCTACTACATCGGGCGCCCCTTCGGCAAACACAAACTGGCCCCGCGGGTGAGCCCGAAGAAATCCTGGGAAGGTTCGATGGCGTCGGTTTTCACATCGACCGTAGTGGGAACTTTGTACCTCCAGCGTTTTGTCCCCAGCGTGCCTTTGTGGCAGGCGGCGGCACTTACGGTTGCCGCCAACATCGCGGGCCAAGTAGGCGACCTGGCCGAATCCGCCATGAAGCGGGGCGCCAACGTTAAAGACAGCGGCGGCATCCTCCCCGGCCACGGCGGCTTCCTGGACCGCGTGGACAGCACGCTCTTCGCGCTCCCGGTAATCTACGTGTACCTCAGGCTGGTGTAGAAGACCGCCCCACCGCTTTTTTTTCCTTGTACATGTCCGCATCGGCGCGGGCGAACATCTCGGCAATCGTCTCTCCCTGCTGCCATGCCGCCACCCCCACGGCGGCACTCACGGGAAGCTTGCGCGGCGGGCCTTCGCCGCGGACGGTGTATTCCCCAAACACCCATTTTCGCGTGCGCTCCACATGGCGGCGGGCGTCGGCGAGGCAACAGTCCAACACCACGATGAATTCGTCGCCGCCCCACCGCCCCACATCGTCCATGGTACGGAAGGCCGCGCGCAATTCCGAGGCGAACTGCTTGAGCACATCGTCTCCCGCCATGTGCCCGTAGGTATCGTTGACCTGCTTGAAGGCATTAAGATCGAAAACCACGACGGAAAACTCCCGCCGCTGCGCGACCCGGAGTTCCAACACCTCTTCGATCCTCCGCCGGTTCTGGAGCCCGGTCAGGCTGTCCACCGAAGCCAACCGCTCGGCCTCTTCGAGTTTGGCCTGATACTGGCGCAGTTGGCCGCGCATCTGCGACACCGCGGCCTCGCCATCCTGCGCCATCTGGTTCACGCCGGCCTGCAATTCGTTGGCGCTCGACACCAGGGAATCGCGGATTTTGGTTAGATCGTCCATGCTGGCCAGCGAATGCAGCCGCGCGGTGAACTCGGTAAACTGCCTGGAATAGCGCTGGTCACGGCCGCCGACGGCTTCCGCGGTGTGCGCCATGATCATCATGATTTCCTTAAAATCTTCGGTCTTGCCCCTGTAGTATTCGGCGGACCGCGCCCCCCACTGGAGCAATTCCGCCGCCACCCGCTCTTCGCTTTCCTGCACGATTCGGGGCGTAGGCTGGTCCGCCAGTTGCCGCTGCAAGTTCCACAGGCCAAGCTGCAGTTGTGTGCCGAGGGGCGGGCAGGCCTGCACCCCGCTATTACCCATCGCCCCCAGCGCCGCCTGGTAGGCGTGCATCGTTCCCCGGAGCAGTTCCTCCTGGTTCGACTCGATCAGTTTCTTCAAAGAGATCACATCTCCCTTATCGGCGAATCTGGCGAATTCTTTGGGCTATCGGAAAACGCCAACACGGCCGATAAGTACTAGGAGGCAAAATCTCAGGACGTCTTAGAAGGAAGTGCCTGAGATTCAGACGGATAACAAACAAAACAATGCGCCTGTACACGCGAAATTTCATCCTCACCGCTGTCAGCAGCCTGGCACTCCTGTTCCTCTGCCCAACATTGCAGGCGAGCGGGATCATTCTGACGCTCACTGGGAACCCGAGCTTCGGATATGAAGGAATCCTGGTAGGCCCGTACGTGGCGACGCTGGACAATGACCCAAACAGCCTGGTTTTCTGCCTGGATTTGCACATTAACACCTACGTAAACAGAGACTACCAAGGAGCCCTCTCGCATCCGAGCACTCAGGCGGAAGAAGAGGCCGCATTCCTGGCCTCGTACTCCCTGCATCTGGGAGCGCCGAGCGGGAGCCTTGTCAATACGGTGGAAGGCCCCATCTCCATGGCGATCTGGCAACTGATGGGCACGCTGGGCAGCACCGCGCCCGATCCGGCCGCGGCGCCATACATCCAGTTGGCGCAGTCCGCCTACTCCAGCGGCCGGATCTCCGACACCCTCCTCAACAGGGTGCAAATCTGGAGCCCGGCTTCGGGCGTCCAATCGCAGCGCTTCATTACGGCGGTCCGCGACGAAAGAATGATTGAGGATACGGTGCCGGAACTCAGCACTTTAGTGCTTCTGGGCAGCGGCGTATTGCTGATGGCGGCCAGCCGGGCAGTTGTTGCCATTCGGAACCGGACCCGGCGCAGAATGTCAGCGGGCTGTCAAATGAGCGATCAATGACGGAGTAAGGAGCTACGGCCGTCGGCGAGCACGGAAAAACGCGGAGGATCACTGAACCTGGACCGCGGCCTATGCCCAGGAATCTAGAGACTAGCCTGCCCCAGGGCACGCCGGCGGTTCCACGTTGATGTCGTGCAGGCCGCCCCGCTTCGAACACTACCTGGGCGCAATGCGCAACGTGCGCTTCGGGGCGGAGGCGGCGCCACCGAGTTTCAGGCGGTCGGCGTAGACGTTGACGACGCTGTAGGTGGTCTGTTCCCCGGACTCCACGATGCCGGGGAAGGTGACGTAGTGGATGCCATTTCGCTCGGCGTATCCACCCTGATGATCGTGACCGTTGAACCATGCGGCGACGGACGGCTCGGCCTCCAGCATTTCGCGCACGGCTTCATGGTTCCACAGGAGGTGGGCCGGCGTACTGGATTCGCTGAGCACCGGGAAATGGCAGAACACGATGACGCGCTCGCGGCTGCGCGTAGCGCGTTTCAAACAATCTCGCAGCCAGTCCAGTTGCTGCCGGCCGACGCCGCCGTTCCAATCGTTGGCATTGGCTGCACGGCCGGCGCTGAGGCGTTCGAACATTTCGCGACCGCGATCGCGTTGCGGCGTGCCGTCGGCGCGGGAGCCGGCAGCGACGCTCAGGTCCATGCCATCCAGCACGACGAAGCGCCACCCGCCGAAAGCGAACTCGTAACTCGCGCCGGGCATCCCCAGGCGGCGCACCAGGGTATCGCGGGGCATGGCGAAATCGTGATTGCCCAGGACGTGACGCCGGGGAGCGACAAGCCGGTTGTAGACCGCCAGGATGGGATCCAGGTCGGCCGCGCGGGAATCGATAAGATCGCCCAGCTGAATCACGAACGCCAGGTCGTTTCTTGCATTCAGTGCTTCCACTGCTTCCCGCAACTTGCCCAGCGACCCACGGTACTCGCGCTTGCCGGCTGGCGCCTGATCGCCATACTGAACGTCGGCGAGCACGGCGAAGGAGAAGCGGGGCGGCGCCGGCTGGCTGGTCGTCAGGAGAGGCGCCAGCAGGAGGAGTGGCAGAGCCTTCATGACGCCTTAGGAACACGCCGGAAGGCGCGGAAGCGGTTGCCACAGCTACGGCACCGGAAGGCACGAAGCGAGAACCCGCGAAGGACGGTGTCCAGCATGCTTCTGGTGTGGGACAGACGGGTGTTGTGCCAGCCGCAGCGCGGGCAGGTGGGACGCTCGGAGCCGGTAACCTCTTCTACCTCATGCTCCTCGAATTCGTCTTCCCGTTTGTCCTGGACTTCGTAGGCGGATTTCTTCTCCGGATCTTTGGCCATTTCCACGCTCAAACCCGCGAGGGCAATATCCTATCCAGTATCGCAAGTGACGGCGCCGGGGTCATACCCAGGATCGTAGCATTTCACCCCAACGTCCAAACACCTGGGCGGACAACTCCGCCAGGCGGGGTGCATTGAAGGACGGGTCGATCACCACCTCCAGTTCGCGCACATCGCCGCCATTTGCGTCCTGGGCACACCAATCGGCGATCATTTCCGGCGTGACCTCCAGGTGGAACTGGAGTGCGTATACGGCGTCGCCGATGCGGAAGGCCTGATTGCGGCAGAGGTCCGACGACGCCAGGAGGTCTGCGCCGGGCGGGAGGTCGAAGGTCTCACCGTGCCAGTGGAAAACGGTTTCCGGGGAGAGGCCGTGAAACAACCGGTCGTTCCCGGCGGCTTGGGTGAAGTGCAGGCCGTACCAGCCGATCTCCCTGGTGGAATTCCGCCGCACGGTGGCGCCCAGCGCACGAGCGATCAACTGCGCCCCCAGGCAGATGCCGAGAATGGGCTGGCGCCGCGCCACCGCCTCGCGGATGAACTCCATCTCCCGGCGCAAAAAAGCCAGATCTTGGTTGACCGACATGGGGCCGCCCAGGAAGACCAGGGCGTGATAGGCGGCGACATCCGGCAACGGAGCGAGTGCCTGGTAGAGGTCGGCGTAGTCCACTGTGATGTACCGGGCGCGCAACGCCGGCTCGATGAGTCCCAGGCCTTCGAAGGGAACGTGGCGGAAAGCGAGCACGCGCAGGGGAGTCAATTGGCCGCCATCTGGAAGTGGCTGAGGCTCTCGGCGTACTTGGAGATGCCGCGATAGAGCGACTCGGCAAGCCGCTGGCGGTAATCCGATTTCTTCAGGAGATTCTCTTCGCGCGGGTTGCTCAGAAAACCGATTTCGGCCAGCACACTGGGCATGTTGGCGCCGATCAGCACGACGAACGGCGCCTTCTTCACGCCGCGGTTCTTCTGCCCGGGAAGGTTGCGGGAAGAGAAAGAAAAAAGAGCGGCCTGGAGGCGGCCGGCGAATTCGCGGGATTCGTCCAGTTTTTCGTGCAGGGTGATCTTGTGGATGATGTCCTGCAATTCGAAAATCGACTTTTGCGAGCTGGCGTTTTCCCGCGAGGCGACATCCAGCGCGTCGCGGGAATCGGTGAAGTTCAGGTAAAACGTCTCCATACCGCCGATGCGCGGAATGCTCGACGAGTTCGCATGGATGGAGAGAAACAGGTCGGCCTTGTTCTGGTTGGCAATGGCGGTACGGCCCTCCAGGGAGATAAACGTGTCGTCGGAGCGGGTGTAAATCACCTCCGCATTCATGCGCTCTTCGATCAGCTTGCCCACGCGCTGCGCCACGTCGAGCACGAGTTCCTTCTCGATCACACCGTGGGGACTCTGGGTACCCTGATCGTGCCCGCCGTGCCCGGGATCGATCGCGATGCGCCCCACCTTGAGCCCCAGCGCGCGGGTCAGCGAGTTGCCTCCGGTTGAGGTGCGCTTGGCCGCCCTGCCGAACTCGCCAGGCAAGGCGGCGGGCGGAGCGGATGCAGCGGGAACCGGTGGCTCGGCTACGGCACCGGCCGGAGGGGAAACGCCGCGAGAGTCGCCGCGAGGAACAGAGGATGGAGCGGGGGGGGACAGCGATTCGCGCGCGACGGCGGGCGGCGTGGGCTCGGCAGGAATCGGGGGCCCGCTGCCGGCGCGCAGTTCGATGATCAGCCGGTTGGGATTGGAAAGCTGCGACGTGCTGACTTCCACCGGACCATTCAGATCCA
>JAPKZC010000229.1:0-1846 GCA_026394025.1 Candidatus Solibacter sp. | reverse complement strand
GCGTGGTGCCGGGACTGGTTTCGGCCACACGCACACGCTGCACCAGCTTGTCGTTGATCTCCCTGGTCCAGATCCGTTTGGCGTCGATGCGCGGGCGGGCGTTCAGGATATCGAAGTAAACGCGCTCGGGATTGTGCAGGCGGTCGGTGCGAATGGTGAAATCGCCCGTGACTTCGACCGCGATGCGCGTGATCTCGGCGAGCGACCAACTGCGGACGGCGGTGACGGATTGCAGAGGGGCGCGCTCGTTTTGCGCAAACAACAGCGTGGCCGAAATTGCGAGCGCGGCGAGCGGCTTCATAGCATCGCGATTATCTCGAAACGTAGCGCACGGAACCGTCCGCCTGGACTATTTCCACGACGTGGGCGGGACCAGGTTCCTTGGACTCGGCGGTTTGGGGCGGCACGGGCGCCGCGACGGCTTTGGCAGCAGCGGTCTTTCTGGCTTGCTCCAGTTGCCGCCCTACAAGGGTTAGATAATTCTGGGTTTCGGCGAATGGCGGCACCCCGCCATAGCGTGCAACCGCGCCCTCGCCAGCATTGTATGCGGCCAGCGCCAGAGGGTAGTCTTCGTGGTACAGATCGAGCAGATAGCGCAGATATCTGGCCCCACCCTGGATGTTTTGGACCGGGTTGAAAGAGTCACTGACACCGAAACGCCGCGCGGTGGCGGGGATCAGTTGCATCAGTCCCAGCGCGCCCTTACTCGAAATCGCGTGCGGGTTGTAGTTGCTTTCCACTTTGATCACGGAATGGATCAACTGCGGCGAGAGGGCGTGCTCGGCGGCAATGCGGCGTACCGCTTCATCAATGCCGGACGCTGTCGGCTCCCACCATGTGCAGCGGCACCACGGTTTCGGCGACAATGACTTTCGCGACCGGCCTGGGACTGATCACCATGCTTCTCACCAATCTCCCGGTTCGCAGATCTGGACGCACCACACTGGTGGTGCGTTGCGGACTATCCGGACCGGCGCCAAACAGCACGCCAGGGGCAAGACCTGCGAACATCAGTATAAAACAAAACTGGCGCAAAATGTTTCCCTTAATACCATCACCAAAAGCCGGCGCTAAACCGAACTGGAGAAACGGATCCCGGCGGCCGCTCCCTAACGGTCGCGGCCCGGTGACCACCTGCCAATGTGCGACATCCGAAAGAGAGCCGGAACATCCCGAAAACCGGTAAACACTGTCCCCAAACTCAGGGGTTCCACGAAAACCTAATGTTATCATTTCCTTGTGACCTGCTCGGGGTATGTGCTGGCGGGGGGGCGCAGTTCCCGGATGGGCCGGGATAAAGCCCGCTTGCCGTTTCGCGGGGGCGACCTGGCGGGCGCCGTGGCCGCTGCGGTGGCCAGCGCCGCCGGCAACGTCACTCTGGTCGGGCACTTGGATCTGGCAGCAATTCCCGATCGCTACCCCGGCGAAGGTCCGCTGGGCGGAATCCTGACAGCATTGCATCATACTTCGACCGATTGGAATCTGATCGTCGCCTGTGACATGCCGCAGGTGTCCGCCACGTTCCTGGGCGAATTGCTGGCCCGCGCCATGCGCTCGTCTGCCGACGTGCTGCTTCCCTGCGGACCCGACGGACTGCCGCAACCCCTCTGCGCGGTCTACCACCGGCGCGCCCTGGCGGCCTTGGAAGACCCTTTCGCCCGCGGTGTGCGCAAGGTGACGGCGGCCCTCGCTGGTCTGGCTGTGGAGCGGCTGGAGGTGGCGGAACTCTCGCTTTTTCAAAATGTTAACGCTCCGGAGGATTGGGCCGCGTATGCCGCAAAGTGACCCATACCCGCACTACATCGAGTTCCGGCATATCTATAAGACGTTCGATCGCCCGGTTTTA
>JAPKZC010000001.1 GCA_026394025.1 Candidatus Solibacter sp. | reverse complement strand
GGTCTGGCTGGAGACATTGCTGGCGGAAAACCGTCTAGGCCGCGCCGCCAGCTTCTTTGGCTCCGTGGAGGTGGGCTACCGGGCCTCGGCGTGCGTTTTGCCTCTCTTCTTTGGCAAGATCGACGCCTGCGTGGTCGATACCGGAAACTGGGAATCGATCAAGGAGCTGAATCCCCAACTCGGCCGATTGCGAGTGGCCGCGCGTTCCGAAGCCCTGCTGGAGGGTATGATCGCGATGCCGATTCAGCCGCACCCGTATAAGAGCGAACTGATGGACTCCATCCTGAACCTGCACAAGACCCCGGCAGGCGAGCAACTCTGCATGGTATTTGAGACCGGCATCCTGATGCGCGTCGGCAAGGAACCATTCGAATCGGTGCGTGTCCTGACCAGCCGGTATCGACGCATGGTGAACCCGGCCGGGGACAGTTCGGGGTACCCTTCCTGGCGGCTGGCGGAAGTGGCCGGAAAGGAGCGCCACTAGATGCGCCCGGGCAGGGATTCCATAGGATTGCGGCCCCTCGTGACGGTGACCGGTTGGACCCGGCTATGCCGGTTCGCGCCGGTTTTGGGTGTTGCCCTTGGGGCGGCCCTGGCGCAGCAGGCCCCGAGCCCGGCCGCAAGCGGCGGGGCCGGCGGACTCCGCCACGCACGCCTCAATGGGGTTGTCAGCAGCAAGGCATTCAGCAATCTCAACCGCAACGATGCCCGCGCCGCCATCAAAGCCTGGTTCGACATCGTGGCGCGCCAGAGGGGCTTTGTCCTCGACTCCAAGATCGACATTGTAGACAGCGTGGCGGAAATCAGGGAGCGTCTGAAGACCAATTCCGCAGAACTGCTCATACTGGGCGTTACCGACTACCTGGAACTCGAAAGCAGCCGCCTGGCGGTTCCGGCTCTGACGCATGCCGCGAGTGCGCAAGGTGGAGCACTCTATTCCTACGTGTTGCTGGTCAAACCCTCCTCGGGGGCAACCACAATCGCCGGCCTGCGAGGGAAAGATATCGTGGCGTTTTCGCGCAGTGGATCGAACGCGGGCTTGGCGTGGATAGACGTTGTCCTCGGCAAGGAGAAGCTGGGACGTTCCGAGACGTTCTTCGCCTCCGTCAAAACTCCTGACAAGGCGCAGGCGTGCATTTTGCCGCTGTTTTTCGGCACCGTGGATGCTTGCGTGGTGGACGAGGTCAATCTGAATCTGGCGAAGGAGATGAATCCTCAGTTGGGACAGCTCAGGGTGCTCGCCCGCTCCCGGCCTATGGTGGGGAGCGTGATCGCGACGCCAGTGGAACCGCATCCATACCAGAACGAGCTGATTGACGCGATACTCTCGCTCCACGAGGACGCGCGCGGACGTCAACTGCTCATGGTATTCAAGACCGAGCGCGTAGTGCGTATCCAACCAGGCGATATCGATTCGGCGCGCGAACTCTGGAGAGATTACTACCGGCTGCCTGGTTCGTCGCCGAATCGACTACCGGGCTCCGCGCCACCGGCGGAGAGCAACCAGGCAGACCGCGGCAAGGAGAGGGACTGACCAAATGAACCTTCCGAAAGGCATTACGCGGCGCATCACCTTGCTGGGATGGCTGGTGACGCTGGTCACGCTCGGTGTTTTCGTCACCGCGATCATTCCGGAACAGAAGCGCGAGTTCGAGTTGAGCCTGGAATCGAAGGCTCGCGGCGTCGCGGTCTCCATCCGGGGAGTCGCCGCGGGCGCCGCGGTCTCCGAGGACTATTCCGCCGTGGTGGACCAGGCGATGCAGGTTCTTTCCGGCGACAAGGCGATTGACTACGTGGTGATGACGAAGAACGATGGGTTCTCGATCGTGATCGACCGGTCCACCTGGAAGACCGAGAAACTGCCAGGCGCCTGGCACCCCGTCACACGAACGCCGGCGAGTTCCATCGGCGCCTCGCCACTGTTCGGACGCCGCGTCTTCCAGTACGCCTTTCCGTTCGACTACAGCGGCATTCAATGGGGCTGGATTCACATCGGTTTGTCACTGGACGCCTACGACGAGAGCGTGCGGCGCACTTATGAACGCACGGGAGTGCTGAGCATTCTCTGTGGCGGGCTAAGTCTGTTGATCTCGCTGCTCTATGCCGGCCGTCTGGTCCGGCCCATCCACGTCCTGCGTGCCGCTGTCGAGAGAGTGGCGCAGGGAGATCTTCACGCGCGTGCCGAAGTGAACAGCCGTGATGAGATCGAGCGCCTGGCGGAGGCGTTCAACGACATGGCGCGGACCATCCTCGGCCGGAACCAGATTCTCGAAAGCGTGAGCTTCGCGGCGAAGCAGTTCCTGAGCGCAACCGACCCGGACGCCGTGGCCGGGGAGGTTCTGGAAAGGATTGGCCAGGCGACCGGGGCCAGCCGTGCGTACCTGCTGAAGATGGGCACGCCGGACGGCCATGGGCGGCTCGTTCTGCAACAGGAATGGCCGGCCTCCGGCTCGCGCTCTAACAGGGACGAGTGGGATGGCCTGCCCTGGCGGGGAGTAGGCGTGGATCATTGGGTGGAGCTTCTGAAGGACGGCAAGATTATCGCGGCGAAGCCGGCGGAGTTGGAGAAGGCTGCCCGTGACTGCATCGACCCGCGAATCAGGTCGATGATCTTCATTCCGATCGTGGTCACCGGAGTATGGTGGGGGGTTATCGGACTCGACGACTTC
>JAPKZC010000016.1:2843-4464 GCA_026394025.1 Candidatus Solibacter sp. | reverse complement strand
ATCTCCGAGATGGCGTCCATGTTGGGCTCGTAGTGGGTGGTGCCGTTCGAGCCGGTATCGAGGTCCACGATTCCGTCCACGGTGAAGTTGGTTTTCGTGGTGCCCATGCCGTTGATGTTGACGCCGCCGATGGAACCTTCGGACGTGGTTTCGCCAACACTCGTGCTGAGCACTCCCGGGATCAGGTTCAACATGGCCATCATGTCGCGCCCCTTCAGTGCGATCGAGTTCAACTGGCTGCCGTCCACGAGCGAAGATTTCTCGCTGGAGGCTGTCTGCACCGCGGTGGCTTCGGCGGTCACCTGGACTTCCTCGGTCAGCGCCCCGATGGTGAGCGCGATGCGTCCGAGGTCGCGCGTCTCCATGGACGCCAGGTTCAGGTTTGTTGACACGTAGGTCTTGAATCCCGCCGCCTTGACGGTGATGGTGTAGGCGCCCGGTGGCAGGTTGGTCGAGCGAAATATTCCGTCGCTGGCGGAGGTGGCGTTCCGGACAGCGCCGGTCGCCTGATCTTTTATCTGCACCTCGGCATTCGGTATTGTGGCGCCCGCCGGATCGACGACAACCCCGACCAGGTTGCTCGATACGGCTTGGCCAAACATGGCCCCACACAGGAGCGAGGCGACGCACAATAACCAGATCGCGTTTCTAACCGTCATAGGTAAAGCCTCCTAGGATGAACTACCTAACCCCTTAGCTGACTTCTCGATCTTGCGGAACGAGGATAAGCCCATAGCGTCGAGAGACTCAAGGGCTTTACGGTAACGCCGGCAGTAGCGTGGTTATTCGAATGGAGACAACTAGTTAGGCAGTTGCAGCATCAATGGTTTCCCAGTAAAGATTACGTCGCGATACAGTACGATACGTGACGCAAGAAAACGATTGCATCGATCCGACTATTGGGATATAGTCCTGAACAACGGGGTTGAGTAGTGGTCGATTCCAAGCGTAACGGACCAAGTAGTCCATGGACTCCCGAAACCGGCGCGGATCGCGAGGTCGTTCGCGACCAACTGGCGCGCCTTTTGGCAAGTCCGCTGTTTCGCAACAGCAAGCGTGCCCAGCTCCTGCTGCGCTTTACCGTGGAGCATACCCTTCACGGAGCCGGCGATCACCTGAAAGAGCGTACCTTGGGCGCGCAGGTATTCGGCCGCGACGCGCAGTACGATACCAACCAGGACCCGGTTGTCCGCATGACGGCCGTGGACATCCGAAAACGCCTGGCGCAATACTACCAGGAACCGGGGCACGAAGGTGAAATCCACATCGATTTCCCGCAGGGCTCGTACGCTCCGGAATTCCGCGCGCCCAGCCAATCCGCGCCACTCGTTCTCGAGCCTGTTCTGACCGAGTCTCCAACGCCGAGGCAGAGGCGTTGGAGTTGGCGGTGGGCCGGTGCGGCGGCCATCGCGTGTGCCTTACTGGGCGCGGTGGCCTGGTCGCGTCCCTGGGTGCGCGAAACATCGCTCGACCGCTTCTGGAGCCCCATCCTGGACTCTCGCGGGCCGATTCAGGTCTGCATCCCCGGCGTGCGCATCGTCCCGGAACATCACCAGGATGCGGCCAAGAACGCCCCTCCCGTGTTTCGCGTCACCCAACCCGATCCCGTTGCCGACCAGCT
>JAPKZC010000016.1:0-2824 GCA_026394025.1 Candidatus Solibacter sp. | reverse complement strand
CGGACTGCTGCGCTCCCGGGACAGGCCATTCCACGTAAGGCGCGGTGAAGCGGCGGGACTCGACGATCTGCGGGATGGACCCCTTGTCCTGCTGGGCCCGAGCCAGTGGGCCAACCGCGTGACCGAGCGGTTGCGTTTCAGTCATGCGCAGGAAGGCGGCGTACGTTACATTCGCGACAGTCAGAACCCGGCGGATCGGAAATGGTCCCTGCCGGGCCGGGTGCCGCCGGGGGAGACCCTCACTGAAGACTACGCCTTGATCTCTCGCATTCTGGACCCGGCGACGGGTCATTTTGCGGTCCTGGCGAGGGGCCTTTTTCCCTACGGCACGCGAGCCGCCGCCGAGTTCCTGACCGATCCGGAGCACCTGGAGGAGGCCCGGCAACGCTTGCCCGGAGACTGGAGAGGCCGGAACATCCAGATCGTGATCTCCACTCAAGTGGTAGGTGAAAATTCCGGACAGCCCCGGGTGGTCGCCGTTCATCTCTGGTAACCGGCACAGGGCGGCGCGCTACTGGCCGCCGCGAGCGGCTTGGTGGCGGCGCTTAAGTTCGTCCTCCGAGAGATCCTCAATACGGGTGGCCACCCACCAGAAATTCCCGCACATGTCCTGGACGCCGCCGCTGCGGTCGCCATAGAACTGGTTCTTCGGCTCCATCACCGGGGTGGCACCGGCGGCCAGCGCACGGGCGTAGGCGGCGTCCACGTCCTCGAGGTAGAGATACAGGGTGGTGGGCATGGCCTTCCACTGCTCGCGCGCCTCGGAGAGCATGATCGGGGAATCGCCGATGCGCATTTCGGTGTGCCCGATGGTGCCATCGGGTTGGAGCAGGCGGCCGATCTCCCGCGCGCCGAAGGCGGCTTTCATGAAGTCGATCAGTTTCCCGGCGCCTTGGACGACGAGATACGGCGTGACGGAATGATACCCCTCTGGAACAGCTTTGACTGGATTGCTCATGGGGATATTCTCACTCATTCACCAGGCGGGTGGCGCTGCCGGTCTGTTCCGCCGTCTGCCCGCCGGTAGTGCGGGATGACCAGACGTCGAGCAGTCCGATGGTGACGGCCAGGGCAACGGGGCCGAGGATCAAACCAGAGGGGCCGAACAACTGGATGCCGCCGAGAATCGCGAAGAAAGTGGGAATGGTGTGCAGGCGAAGGCGTCCGCCCACCAGGTAAGGGTAAAGGAGGTTGTCGATGGTACTGACAGCAAGCCCGCCCCAGGCGACCAGGATGACGGCTTTCACCCAACTGCCCGTGAGCACCAGGAACACAGCCACCGGGCCCCACACCATGAAGGTTCCGAACATCGGAATCAGCGCCACGATGAAGGTGGCGCAGGCCCAGATCGCCGACGCCGGCACACCCAACACCGTGTACATCGCGCCGGCCAGCAGGGCTTGCACGAAGGCCACCGTGAGAGAGCCGTTGACAATCGCCAGAATCGTGTCTTCAATGCGTGTTCCCATATGCCTGGCCTCTTCATCGGAGAGCGGCACCAGATGGCGCAGCGCATGCAGAGCCAAGTCGCGGTCGCGGTACAGGAAGAACAGCACGAAGAGCATGATCACGAGTTGCGTCACCAGGATCACGGAGCCGGCGAGCAGGTTGCCGGCCTGGCCCGCCAGACTCTTGCCGATGGCCGTGAGTTGCGTTTCCAGGTCCAGGTTCGCCTGCGCCCAGTCGAGCCAGCGGCCCATCAGTGGCGGGAGATGGACGATGCTGCGCCACTCCGGCAGTCCGCCGCCGGCCTGCAAGCCGTGAATACTGGCGACGATCTGGCGGACCAGATACGTGATCAGCAAGCTCAAGGGAACCACGATCAGGCCCGCCACCAGCACCACGCCAATTGCAGCGGCGGCAGTGTTGGAACGGAGGCGCCGGTGCAGCCAGGCTTGCGGCCGCCGGGTGGCCACCGCGGCCGCCACCGCGATGGCGACCGCCGGGATGAACGGCAGGACAATCAGGTAGCAGACGTAGAGCGCCAGCAGCGTGGCCAGCCCCAGCGCCAGCAGGAGCACGCGTTCGCGGCTGAACCATCCTTGATCGTTGGCGTTAGCTTGTGGCATGTTTCAATTCTCGCAGGGACCTGGGACTCTATGGTTCGTCCATCCGGAAAACTGTTTGCAGCTGATCCGCACCCGTGATCCGCACGGCAAGATCATGCAGCAGGCCATCGCTGAGCCGATAGATAAGGCCATGCACGGCAAGTTGCCGGCCTTTTGTCCACGCGTTCTGAACGATGGTGGTGTGGCAGACGCTTTGCACTTGAGCCAGTACGCTGAGTTCGCATAAACGATCTATGCGCGGGGCATCGTGGAGGGCGTCGAGTTCTTTCTGGTGCCGGGCGTAGGTGTCCTTGATGTTGCGCAGCCAGTTGTCAATCAGGCCCAATTGAGTGTTTCCGCAGGCAGCGCTCACGCCTCCGCAGGCGTAGTGCCCGCAGACAATGATGTGCTCGACTCCCAGAACTTCCACGGCATATTGAATCACCGAAAGACAATTCAGGTCGGTGTGAATCACCAGGTTGGCGACGTTGCGATGGACGAAGACTTCGCCGGGGGCAAGGCCAAGAATCTCGTTGGCGGGGACGCGGCTATCCGAACAGCCGATCCACAGGAACTTCGGAGCCTGCAGGGAAGAAAGACGGTTGAAGAAGTCAGGGTCGGTTTCACGAATCCGCCGGGACCAGTTCCGGTTATTCTCGAACAGCTCTTCAAGATGTGGCATGGCACAGAGTCCTTCTCATTCTCAACCATAGCGTGAGCGCCCGGGCCGGGTCGGCGGACTGTCCCGCGCCTTGCGGTACGCTGGAAGGTGCCGG
>JAPKZC010000388.1:2029-5692 GCA_026394025.1 Candidatus Solibacter sp. | reverse complement strand
GCGATGACCACGCGCGCGCCCTCTGCGGCGTGTCGCGCGCTGACCTCGGCGCCAATGCCGCCGGCCCCGCCGAAAACCAGAATGACTTTGTCTGTTTTATCTTGCATGGGTGAACACTCAGAGCGTAACATGCGAGTCTACTTTCCACCGCCTCCTTCGCCGAAGCAGTAGATCCGTCCGTCCTGCGCGCCAATCACGATGCGGCCGGAGGCGATGGCGGGGGAGGCGGAAAGCGCCGCGCCCGCTTCGAAATCCCAGAGCTTCTTCCCGGTCCCGAGATCCAGTACGTAGAAGTGGCCGTCGTTCGAACCTACGTAAACGCGGCCGCCGGCGATGGCCGGGGACGAATCCACGCGGGCGCGCGTGGCGAACGTCCAGATCGCCTTCCCGGTTTTCAGATTGAGGCAGTGGACCTTCTTATCGCGCCCGCCCACCACCATGCGATCCGCCGTCACGGCCGCCGACGAGTAGAACGGGAACGCGCTCGGGTAGCGCCACACAATCCGCTTGCGCCGCACGTCGGCTCCGATCACCTCATTGGCCAGCGTGCCGTAGTAGGCCCAATCGCCCATCCGCACGGGGGACGCGCCGGTATAGCCGCCGGAGGGGAATTGCACCGTTTCCCGGCCGTCCGCGATGCGAATGCCGTGAAATACTTCGTCGCAGCCGGCCACCCATGCAATGCCGCCCGAAACCGCGGGCGTTGCGTGCACGTAGCTGGCGGTTTCGGCTTTCCACAGCAACTTGCCATCGCTCCGGGAGAGCGCGTAGAGGTTGCTATCGTATGAGCCAATCAACACCCGGTCGCCAACTACCACCGGTGACGATTTGATCTCCGCTTCGGTTTTAAAGGTCCATTGCGCCTTGCCGGTGGCCGCGTTCACGGCGTGCAGCACGCCCGTCAGATCGCCCACGTAGACCGTGCCCTCGGCAAAAGCGGGCGACGATTCGCCGATGCCGTCCGCGGTGCGGTATCTCCAGCGCAGCTTGCCGCTTTCGAGATCGATCGCCAGCAGATCTTTGGATTGCGATCCGACGTACACCGTTCCGCCCGCAATGGCTGCCGACGATTCAACGGCCTCGCCGGCATCGTACGTCCAAAGCAGCTTCAACGCCGCCGGAACGGGCCCAGTGGCAACTCCGGTGAGTTGCGGATTGCCGCGAAACTGGGGCCACTCGTCGCCGGCGGCCGGAGAGGCTACCAAACAGAACGTCATCAGTGAAAGCGCAACCGCTCCCTTACGGTCGCGGCGCCGATCAGAGCCGCGACCGTGAGGGAGCGGTTGCCTCAGTATCCCGCTCACGGCTTCGCCGCGAGCGCGAAAAGTTGGTTGCGGTTGGTCAGGAACAAGGTCCCATTGGCCGGCACCACCGTGGCGTAGACGTTGCTGCCCATGTTGGTTTCGAAGACCTGCTTCTTCTCCTTCGCCGCTTCCATCACCACCACGTCGCCATCCTCGTCTCCCAGGTAGACCTTACCTGCGATCACCATCGGCGATGCCCAGACCTTGGACAGTGTGTCGTGGGTCCAGTACGGCTTGCCCGTGTGGACGTCGAGGCAGTGCAGGAAGCCCGCTATATCCGCGGTGAACAGCAGGCCGTTCTCGATGGCAACGCTGGAGATGCTGCGCGACACCTTGTCGTAATCCCAGACGCGTCCGCTGGTCGTGATGTCGCCGCGCTTCGTGGCGTCGATAGCGCAAAGGTGGGCCGGCCCCGCGCCGCTTTCGGGGTCCTGTCCGTTCACGATGTAAACCTTGTTCTGCCAGATCACCGGCGTCGCTAGAATCTCATTGCGCGTCTTCGGCCACACGGAACTTTTGGGGTTGGTGTCGAACTCCCACAGCCTCTCGCCGGAGAGGGCCTCGTAGGAGCGCACCCAGCCGTCGCCCTCGCCGATCACCACCTGGGCCACACCGCCCACCGTGGCCACCGCCGGTGACGACCACTGGCCGTCCAGGATCTTGTCCCCGACGCTGTTCACCTGCCACGCCAGCTTGCCGGTCTTCTTATCGATGGCGACCATGGAAGGCGCTTTCGGCGCGGGAACGCGTTCGCGATTCTCATCCTGCCCGTTCGAAGTCCCCACGATCACCAGATCCCCGAACGTCACCGGCGACGAGTTCGATTGGTTGCGCGGCCACACGCCGAGTTCCTTAATCATGTCGAACTTCCAGATCACCTTGGCGTTGCCCTTGCCGTCACCGTGCGTGTCCAGGCAGACCAGTTCGCACCGATTCGTCACGTAATACAGGCGGTCGCCTTCCACCAGAGGCGAGGAGCAGGCGCCGATATCGGGCCAATCTTGCGCCGCGCCCACCGCCAGTTTCTGGTTGGCGTGCTGCCACAGGAACGCGCCATCAGCCTCGCGGAAGCACATCAGCACGCTGCGGTCGCCGCCTTCCTTGGGGTTACGCGCCGGTTCGTTGTTGGTGCCGACGTAGACTTGTCCGCCCGACACTACGGGGTTGCCATAGGTCTGCGACCCCAGCTTCGCCACCCACTTCACGTTCTTCCCGGTCTTCACATCCCACGTGGCGGGCGCGCCGTTCATGGAAGAGACCATGTTGCGGTCCCCCGTCCCGCCCCACATGGGCCAGTCGCGTGTGGCGGGGTCGCTCGCCAGCAGCAGGCAGACGCCAGCCGCGCAACAGAGAAGCGTCAGCCGTTTCATCGTTTTATATCGTAACTGTAGAGGTTGTCCTGCTCGCGCAGGTAGAGCCGCCCGTTGGCCACGACGGGCGGTGTCCACGTGGGGTTCGATCCGCGCGCGATTTCGAATCGCGATTTCTCCGTGTAGGCCGCCGGCGTGGGCTCGATCAGCCCGACGGCGCCGTCTTCGCCCATGCAATAAAGACGCTGCTCGGCGTAGATGCAGTTCCCCTTGCCGACGCTGCGGTCGCGCCACGCCACTTTGCCGGTCCCCAACTCCATGGCGGTGAGGATCTGGCTGGAGAAGCCGTACAGGTACCCGCCCACCAGCACCGACGTCGTGTAGTGGTTGCGCATGTCTTTATTGAAATAGCCCTCGGACGCCTGCACGCTTCCGCACTGTGGCGTGAGCTTCAGCAGCGCGCAACCGGTGCCGTAGTCGCTCGAAACGAAGATGTGGTCTTTGTCGATAATCGGCGTCGCCACATTGGCGACGCGATTCGCGACATTGGCATAGCGCCACAGCAACTCGCCGTTCTTCATATTCAGCCCGACGGCGGCACTGGCCGTGAGGATGGCCAGGCCGCGGGTGGCGCCGGCATCGAATGGGACCGCCGAGGAGTAACCCGCGCCGTCGCTCTGCGATTTCCAGATCACCGCACCGGTGGTCTTGTTGAGCGCGACGATGGAGGCCCCCGGTCCGCCGGGCGTCACGATCACCCGGTCGCCTTCCACCAGCGGCGATTCGCTGTATCCCCACCGCGGCGCGCCGCCCCCGAAATCCGCGACGAAGTTGGTCCCCCAAACGCGCTTGCCGGTGTCGGTCTCCAGGCAGACCAGCGTGCCGTCACCGGCCACCGCGTAGAGGCGGTTGCCATCCACGGTGGGCGTGCCGCGCGGACCGTTCCCTTTGTCATTGCCGAAGGCTCGGCCGGTGGGCGTCTTCCAGAGCTGTTTGCCGGTGGCCACGTCGAGAGCAAGCACGAACTCCTGCTCGCCCTGCTGCCCTTG
>JAPKZC010000388.1:0-2017 GCA_026394025.1 Candidatus Solibacter sp. | reverse complement strand
TTGGGTGTACAGCCGATTGCCCACCACGGCGAACGAGGAATAGCCTTCACCGAGGCCCTGCACCTTCCAAACCAGGCGCGGCCCGCCGGCTGGCCACTGCGCCAGCAGGCCGGTTTCCGCGGATTTTCCATCCCGATTGGGCCCCCGCCACTGAGACCAGTCGGCTGCCGGGGCAATCGCGCAAAGCCATATAACGATCAGGCAAACAGATCGGAACATGCCGCAAGAGTAACGCGGTGCGCCGCCCGGCGCAATGTGGCCAAACGGATAGTTTGCCGGTTCTAAAGGTTACGCAGGCGATGCGCGGCGTGCCTCAATCGGCACGCAGCATCACGGTACGCCGGAAATCGGGCAACTGGACCCTCCCGCCGGACTGGCGGGCGGCACACCACCTGCCCGGCCAGGGATCGTATGGGCGCGGGCGGCCACCCACTCCGCCCACTTCGAGGGACATGCCCGTGAGCAACTCAGGCGGTTCGCCGCGTTCCAACTCGCTGTGCCAATCATTGTGGGCGTCGCAGCCCGCTGGATTACGGTTGCTTCCCGTGTACGCGATACTGGAGCCAGTGGAGTTCCAACTCGTCGCTGATAATCTGCGGGAATCGTTTCGCGCCATCGCTTCCAGCCGCACCGCGGGCGAATTGCGCGAACTCCACGGCGTCAGCATTGCATCCGCTGGCGTCACGTTTCAGATGTTCAATACCGCCTTCCTTTCCGGTCCCGTGGCCACCGAGGCGGAATTGAAGCAGCGCATCCGGCTGCCCATCGGGCACTTCGACCAGCGCGGCCAGGAATGGGCCTACTGGGTGTGCGAAGACTGGATCGAACAGCCGGCGCGCAAGCGGTCGCGCCGCTGGTTCGAGCACTACGGACTGCGCCTTTCCACCGAACTTCCCGGCATGATCGCCGATCGCATTCTGCCTCCCGTCAGGCCCCTGCCCCACATCGACGTGCGTCGCGTGCGCGGCCCGGCCACCTGGGACGCGTTCTGCCAGATCGGCTCGGTCTGCTTCCACGTGCCCCTTACCTGGTTCCGCGAAGTGTTTGACAACCACGCGGTGTGGGACCGTTTTATCAGCTACGTCGGGTACGTGGATGACGAGCCGGTGTCCACCACTTCGCTGGTGAGCGGTGGCGGTGTGATTGGCGTCTACAACGTGGCGACCCTGCCGGGTTCCCAGCGGCGCGGCTTCGGCGAGGCCGTGATGCGGCACGCGCTGGCCGAGGTGCGCAAGGAACGCGGCATGGAGCGCGTCATCCTGCAATCGACACCGGCCGGCCTAAAGCTCTATGAGCGAATGGGATTCCGCCAGGTGGCCCGGGTGACCGTGTACTCGAGTTAGCGGCCCATGGCTTCCAGCCTAAAGGAAACCGCCTGAGCTGCCGATATTCTCATGTGAGTAACGCCACATGACCTCTATCAAATCCTCACTCAACGAGCTGGAGCGCAGCCATCAGATACGCGCCGCGGTCCTGGATTGTTACATTCTGGCCATCAAGAACGTCGCCCGCTATGCGGTGGAACTGGATGAGACGCTTTCCGGCCCGCACCGGGAGCACTTGAATGCCCTGGCCACGGAAGTCGCCACCGGAACATCGGAGGCTCTGTCGGACAGCAACTCCACCTTGCGGGCGCTCTTGCGCGATTACAGGGATAAGGCATCTCTGTATCTTGGCAACCTGCGCGACGAACTGGCCGGCACCGCACGCACCCTCGAAGAGATTCTGGATTCCCTGGGTCAAGCCGATGGCGATCACGAAACCAAGCTTCGCGCCTCCCTTGCCAAACTGCGACAGGTCGCCGCCAGCCCGGGTTATGCGGCATTGGGCACAGTGATCTCTACTACCGCTGATTCCATCGAGAACAGCCTGGAGCAGGTGCGCAAGCAACACCAGCTCACCACCTCCCAGTTCCTGGTGGAGATCCGCATGCTACACAAGCGAATCGATGCTTTGGAATCCGCCGCTTCCATTGATGAGGTCTCGCGCTGCGCCAGCCGTGAAGATCTGGCGGAAC
>JAPKZC010000138.1:3906-16898 GCA_026394025.1 Candidatus Solibacter sp. | reverse complement strand
TGGTTGCCCAAGCTCTACAATGGCCGCAACCGAACCTTCTTCTTCGGTAATTTCGAGGGGATCCGCAATGCGGATGGACGCTCTAGCCTGCACACGGTGCCGATGCCGGAACAGATCCAGGGCGACTTCTCCAAGACCCTCAACCAGGCGGGGCAGTTGATCGTCATCTACGACCCGCTGACCACCCGTGCCGACCCCGCGCGCCCCGGCAACTACATCCGCGACGCGTTTGCCGGGAACCGTATCCCGTCCAACCGGATCAACCCGGTGGCTGCCAACATGGTGAAGTACTACCCCGCCCCAAACGTGCCGGGCGCACAATACACCAATGCCAGCAACTTCGCCTACGCGGGTTCGTCGCCTGATAACTACAACTCATTCATCGGTCGCATCGATCACTCCCTGAACGACAAACAGCGTGTGTTCGCGCGCGGCCACTGGAACCGGCGCTTTCAGCGGGATGACGACACATGGGGTCCGGCGAACCCCGCGGGCGACCTCTACTACATGGGGAGGCGCGCCAGTTTCGGCGGCGCTCTCGACTACACCAACACCCTGACTCCCACCCTGTTGCTCAATATCCGCTACGGCTATACGCGCTTCGAGGACCCGATTCAAAGCCTGTCGGCCGGATTCGACCAGGTGAAAGCCGGCTTCCCGCAGAGCCTGGTCAGCCAATTCCCGGAAGTCGTGTTCCCAACGATGAATCCGACGGGTTACGGGACGCTGGGCTATGGAGGCAGTTCCATGTCGGCACTCGATTCCCATACCATGCAGAGCGTAGTGACGAAGATCTTCAAGACCCACACCGTGCGGCTGGGAGGTGATTTCCGAAGCTATCGCAATAACTCGAGTTCGAGCAGCGCAGTCTCCGGCAGTTACAGCTTCGGTGTCAGCTTCACGCAAGGGCCCGATCCGCTGCGTTCTACTGCGACATCGGGCAATGGTCTGGCAACCTGGCTGCTCGGAAATCCCACCAGCGGCTCGGTGGACTCGCGGGACAGGCTGGCATACCAGGCACCCTACGGCGCCCTGTTCGTCCAGGATGACATCCGCGTTTCCAACCGCCTGACCCTGAATGCGGGACTTCGGTTTGACTACAACGGCGCATGGTCGGAGCGCTACAACCGCATGACCCGTGGTTTCGCCTTCAACACGCAGAACCCACTGCAAGTGTCTGGACTCAACCTGAAGGGCGGGTTGCTGTTCCTTGGGAAGGACGGCCAGCCGACCAGAAACTCCACCGGTGCGAACGGGTGGGGACCGCGCTTCGGTTTTGCTTACGACTTGGGCAAGGGCACGGTGGTGCGGGGCGGCTACGGGCTGTTCTACTCCGGACTGACTTACTTCGGCGTGGGCTCCGACACCGCGACCGGCTACAGCGTCACCACCTCTCTGGTGGCCAGCATTGATGGCGGGCTGACGCCGGCCAGCACTCTCTCCAATCCTTTTCCCAGCGGCCTGCTGAAGCCCACCGGCAATAAAGATGGGTTGAGCACGCTGCTCGGTCAGGCAATCCGCTTCTTCGACCCGTCGGTCCATCTTCCCGCGTCGCATCAATTCAGTCTGACCCTGGGTAAGCAATTCGCCAGGAGTTATCTGCTGGAGGTGAGCTATCAGGGCAGCCGCGGAGTACACGCTCCAATCCCCTCTATGCAGTGGAACCAGTTGACGCCGGAGCAACTCACCCTGGGTTCGAGCCTGATTCAATCGGTGCCGAACCCGTTTTTCGGCAAGATCGCCACGGGACCGCTGGCATCCGCCACGGTGACCCGTTCGCGCCTGCTGCGTCCGTTTCCGGAGTTCGACCAGATTACCGAAGTATTTCCCACTCGGGGCAGCTCACTCTATCATTCGCTGCAATCGAAGTTCGAGCATCGCTTCTCGAGCGGCTTGACCGTGATCGGCACGTATGTCTGGTCCAAGCTGTTACAGGATTTTGAGCGCTCTGGAGACGCGGCGCAGAACAACTACGACCTGCGAAACGAATGGGCGGTTTCGAGCGGCGACCGGACCCACCGCTTCACCGGGGGCTGGGTGGCCGAATTGCCGTTTGGCAGGGGCAAACCGCTGCTGGGGCACGCGCCGGCGGTGATCAACCGGATTATCTCCAACTGGCAACTGAACGGCACCGCAACCATGGAAAGCGGAGGGCCGCTCTCGTTCAGCACGTCGTCGAACAACACCAACGCCCTCGGCGGTGGATCGCGGCCCAACTCGACGGGGGTTTCGGCAGCCCGCGACAGCTACCAGAATCGCGACGACATGCTGGCAAAATACTTCGACACCAGCCAGTTCACTCGGCCGGATACGTTCACGTTCGGCAATCTGGGACGCCGCATCAATAATGTCCGGGGCACTCCCTTCAACACTCTCGACTTGAGTTTGTTCTGGAAAACCTCGATCCGCGAGAAGATGTACTTTCATCTGCGCCTGGAGGCCTTCAACGCGCTCAACCGCATCGACTTCGATAACCCGAACACCTCGCTCGGCAGCGTTTCATTTGGCCGCGTGAGTTCGTTGAAGCAGGAGGCGAATCCGGCGCGCCAGTTGCAGGTTTCGGCGCGTATCACATTCTGATCGACAGGAGTCGCTCTCAGTCAGGCTCGCCTTCGGATCGAAAGAAGTCGAGCCCGCACGTCAGGTCGAGGTTGTACGCCGGGTCCCCGGCCCGGTCTGGCGCGCCGTAAGACAGGAGCGGAACACGCTGTTCATGGCGCGAACCGTGCGAGCGGATCTGGATTTCCGCCCTGTCCGCAGGCAGCGTGCCGAAGGCAACGTGACGTTGCGCCAACAGGAAGAAATCGCCGATCCGTTCCGCCAACAGTCGGAATTCGACGGCCGCTTCCGCGCGCCGCCAGACTTCTTCGACTCCAGCAACGGCCCGCAGACGGTCGTACGCCCTCGGTTCGTCCGACGGCCGGCGGAGGTAAACATAACAGGCGCCGCCCAGGTTCTGATGGTGGATGACGTGCTTATCACGGATGATGGGGACGGCTTCCGCCTCGATTCCCGCCGCTGCCAGAACGCGCGCCACATCGATGCCCTCGGTCTTGGCATTCATGCCATGATCGGCGGTCAGCGCAAGTGTGAGGTTCGGGTGGTCATCGACAATCTCCCCCAGCAACCGGTCAAGTTCGTGCATATGCGCAAGCGACCGATCGTCCGCCGGCGCGTAGGTGTGCATCATGTAGTCGGTGGTGCTCAAGTAGAGGACGTCGATGTCGTTGCGGCGAAGCAGATGGCGTGCCGCCTGGAAGACCCAGTAGTTGACGCTGGCGGAGTACATCTCGGGTTTGGGCCCGATGGCGGCCAGGAACTCCGCCTCCGGCATTTCGGCGGCAACCGCGACATCGGCGCCGCGTGCCAGCAGCGATTTGATCTTGTCCTTGGCCGTCACCAGTGCGGAACGCAGGCCGCGCTTGGCTGCGCGCTCAAACAGGGTCGGCCGGAGCAGGAACTCGGCGCTTTCCATCATGACGGATTCGCCGCTGCGGGGATCGAAGTAGAAGTTGGACACGATGCCGTGGTCCGACGGAAAGCAACCCGTCACCACCGAGGCGTTGTTGACATTCGTGACGGAGGGGATGACGCTCTTGCCTATTCTGTACCGGCCGTCGGCGATCAACCGCCGAAGGTTGGGCATCTCGCTACGGTCGAGGTATTCCGGGTCCAGGCCATCTATCAGCGCGATCAACGTTTTTGGTGTTGTGGATGCCATCACCCCAGCCTAGCCGCAACCAGGCGCCAGCGGCGATTTCCCCAATCTCCGGAAAGGGCAGAAGGTGACGCAAGGAAGGCGGAAAACGAACATCCGTTTTCGTTGTGAAGGGCCACGCACTGCACTACTCTGAGTCTTCCTGGGGCAATAAGACGCTCCAGGGGTATTATTCTCATGGCAATTTCCGGGCTAAAACCGATCCTCGACACCGGCTCTTTCCGCCGCGGCCAGTGGCGAATTCTCCTGCTGGTGATGTTTTGCTATTTGTTTTTTTACACTGGTCGCCAGAACTTCGGATTTGCCGCACGCGGCATGCAGGACGAACTCCATCTCTCGTCCACGGCTATCGGGCTGTTCAATGCAATGCTGTTGCTGGGTTACGGCGTAGGGCAGGCGATTAACGGCAATCTCGCGGACATGTACGGAGCGCGGCGCATGGTCGCGATTGGAGCCTTCGCGTCGGTGGCGCTGAATTGGTGCGTCAGCCTGAGCCAATCCTTTGTGGTGGCAGTGGCAGCCTGGGGTGTCAACGGCTTGGCCCAGTCCACCGCATGGCCGGCAATGAACCGCGCCCTGGCCAACTGGTGGCCGAAACACGAGAGGGGCAAAGCCATCGGCATGTACTTGCTGGCGGCCGGTTTCTCGAGTTCCCTCACCTTCATGTTGTGCATTCTGGTGATCGGCAACCTCGACTGGCGATGGGTATTCCGCCTGCCGGTATCGTTGCTTCTGATCGGCGGCGCGGTCTTTTTTCTATTCGCCCGCGACCGTCCGGAGGATATGGGATTCGCCGCCCTTCCGGCCGACACGGTGGACGAACCTCCGCCGCCGTCGGGTGAGACCTCCTTCCAGCGTTACGCGGCGGTGCTGCGCAACCGGCCGTTTCAATTGGCCTGTTTATCGATCGGCTGTGAGAGCGTTGCGCGCTACGGACTGCTGAGTTGGGTCCCGATCCATTTCCTCGGCCCGGACTGGCGTAACAATACCGCCGGACTGTGGGTCACCATGGCGCTGCCGCTGGGCATGGCGGCGGGGGCGCTGACCGCGGGACTGGCAGCCGACCGGTGGTTTCCGAACCGGCGCGCCCGGGTGGTGCTTTATTACTTGGGCGCAGCAGCGGTGACTTCCTTCCTGCTGGCGGTTGTGCCCACATCCAACACCATGGCCGGCATGATTCTCCTGGCGGTAACGGGTTTCCTCGTGTACGGCCCGCAAGCGTCGTACTGGGCACTGTGCCCAGGTTTGGTGGGGCGCGAGCGCGCCGGTACGGCCACAGGGCTGATGGACTCGGTGGCCTACGGATTTGCCGCGCTGGGGCAGGTCGTGATCGGCCGCGCGATTGATGTCAGCCATACCACCACGTCGGCCTTCGTGGTGATCGCGATTGCGTGCCTGATTGGCGCAGTGATCATTCTACCGGTGAAAAAATGACTATGAAACCCATTCCTGTAACTTCGATGGCGGCGGTCTTTCACGAAGTCGGTGCCCCGCTGAAGCTGGAACAATTCCGCATCCCTGAACTCAAGGGCAGCGAGGTGCTGGCCCGCATCGTTTGTTCTACGATTTGCGGCAGCGACCTTCACTCCTACTATGGCAGGCGTCATTCGCCCATGCCGAGCGTGCTGGGGCACGAGATGGTGGCTGAGGTGCAAGCCGCCGGTCCTGCCGGCGCCCGCGACTTCAACGGCCAGCCGTTGAAGATCGGCGACCGCATTACCTGGTCGATGGTGTGGAGTTGCGGACAGTGTTTTTACTGTACTCGCGGCCTGCGGCCGAAATGCGAGAAGCTGATGAAGTTCGGCCACGAGGAGATCATCCCGGGCCGCGCCTTGATCGGCGGCATGGCGGAACACTGCCATCTGCCGGAAGGTACGGCGATCTTCAAGGTTCCGGACAACGTGCCCGATGTGGTGGCCAGCCCCGCCAACTGCGCCACCTCCACCGTGGCGGCCGTATTTCGCTATGCCGGCTCGGTCGAAGGACAGATCGTGGTGGTGCACGGCGCCGGCATGCTTGGCCAGACTGCGTGCGCCATGGCCGCGGTGGGCGGCGCGGCACAGGTAGTTGTGCTCGAACCCGATGCGCGGAGGCGGGAGAAAGCCCTACGCTTCGGCGCCACCGAGGCGCTCGACAGTACGCAGCCCGAGAAAGAGATCCAGGCGCGCATCAAGGAACTGAGCGCCGGTCGCGGCGCGGACCTTGGCATGGAACTGGCCGGTTATCCGGAATCGATTGAACTGGGTATCGGCTTGTTGCGCATGGGCGGGCGTTTCGTGATGGCCGGAGCGACCTTCCCCAGCCGGCCCGTGCAGTTGCTGGGCGAACAACTGGTGCGGCGCATGATCCAGATCGTCGGCGTCTACAACTACTCGCCCCAGGACCTGGAGAGCGCACTCAACTTCCTCGCCAAGGCAGTCGATAAGTACCCCTTCGAGGAACTGGTAGGCAAGCAGTTTCCGCTGAGCGCGGTGAACGAAGCCGTCGATTATGCGGAGACGAAAAGGCCACCACGCGTGGCCCTAATTCCATAACAGTACTTTATTTCAGGAGAAACCATGAGCAATACTACGCAGACTGTGACCGGCGTTCGCGCCGTGATCTTTGACATTTCCGGCACGACGCTCGACTACGGCAGCCGTGGGCCGGTGGTCGCCTTCGTCGAACTGTTCGCCCGCCACGGCGTGACCGTCAGTGAGGCGGATGCCAGGAAACCGATGGGGACCCACAAGAAGGACCACATCTGGACCATGCTCAACGAACCTCTCATAAGCGAGCGTTGGGCGAAGGCCAACGGAGCGCCTGCTACGCGAGCCGACCTGGACAAGCTCTACGATGAGTTCACGCCGCTCCAGATGGAGGTGCTCCCTCGCCACTGCGACGTCATCCCCGGAGTCCCGGAGGTGGTGAAGCAACTCCGCTGCCGCGGCATCAAGATCGCCAACACCACCGGGTTCGACACCGGAATGATGGGGGACCTGATCCGGCTGGCAGGCGAAGGCGGTTACACGCCGGACCTCTGGGTGTGCCCCGACCAGGTGGGTAAGGGACGTCCCGCGCCTTGGATGGCGCACTATGCTGCGAAGCAGTTGAATGTCTATCCGATGTCAACCTTCGTGAAGGTGGGCGATACCCTGGCCGATGTTGAGGAAGCGCACGCCGCCGGTATGTGGGCGGTGTCGGTCCTGCGCCACGGAAACGAAGTCGGACTCTCAAAGGCAGCGGTGGAACAGTTGTCGGCCGCGCAACTCGGCGAAGCGATCGGGGCTGCCCGAGGGCGCCTGGCAGCCAAGGGTCCGCACTACATCATCGATGGCACCGCGGACCTGATCCCTGTGGTCGATGAGATCTCAGCCCGGATCGTTCGCGGCGAGCGGCCGTAGGAAGGCATCATGGCCGCTTTGCTGACCCGCCGCCAGGCGCTTGCCTCGATGGTCGCGGCCGCTGTTCCGGACAGCGGCCAGCGCAACCTGCTATTCATCATCGCCGATCAGCATAGCGGCCTTGCCCTCGGTGCCAACGGCGATCCATTCGTTCGCACGCCGCGGTTGGATGCGCTCTCCCGTCAGGGCGTGCTCTTCACTCACGCCTATTGCACGGGCACCACCTGCGCTCCTTCCCGCGCATCCATCCAGACGGGTTTGCACGTGCCCGCGCACGGCGTGCGCGAGAACGGCGTGCCCATGCCGGATGGCCGCGCCACGATTTTCGACATCCTTGGCCGCCATGGCTACAAGGTAAACGACGTTCCCCGGAACAGCCTGTACCGGACTGAGCCGCACCTGAAGTGGCTGGCGGACCTTGGTTATGCGGATGTCGCCAGCCCCATCATCGGCTCTCGCGGGAAGGCCCGGCTTGTTCCGACTCCCTACCGCTACGCGGTGGGCCGGGCGGGTCTGGACCTTGAGCACTCGCAGGACGCCTTCACTATCCGCAATACAGCCCGCTTTCTTGAAGAGAACAGGGACAATCGCTTCTGCGCCTGGGTGCACTTGTTCGGCGCCCATGATCCCTGGGTTGTGCCGGCGCCCTACGACAACATGTACAAGCCCGCCGACTTGCCACTGCCACCCTTCCGTGCCGGCGAGTACGCCAGCAAGCCCGCACAACAGGGGCGCACCTGGGAAGAGACCGGTGCGTCCAGGTTGAGTGACGATCAGATCCGGCTGATCCTGGCCCACTACTACGGAATGGTTTCGTTCACTGACATGCTGGTGGGCCGTCTGCTGGACAGACTTTCGTTTCGCATTATACGAACCCGCGATGCGCGTCCCGCTCATCATGCGCGCGCCCGGTGGTTTGCCCGCCGGCGCCAGAGTCGGCAGCGGCGTCTCCGGCGTGGACTTGCTGCCCACTACGCTTGAACTGCTGAACCTGCCCGCCGAACGCGGCTTGCAAGGCGCCAGCCTTGTGCCGCTTTGGCGCGGAGAGAAAGACGCCAAGCGCGACCACGTCTTCGCCTGCCAGGGATGGGAGGGCCATGATCGCCTGGCCATGTGGCGCACCCCGGATTGGAAACTCGCCCGGTATGACGAAGGTGGCGGTGAGCTATATGACCTCCGCAACGATCCGCATGAACTCGACAACCTGTTCGAAGTACCGAAGTACACCTCGATTCGCCGGCGCCTCACGCGGCAGATGGAGGAGTGGGATCGTGGGAGCCCGCATGCGGCACTACGGTTTCCCGCCGGCATGACGCCGGAAGAGAGCGAACGAATTAAACAGGCGCTGGAAGAAGAAAGGCTAGAGGAGTCTTATGCGTGACAATACGGCTTTCATTTGTGTCCTCGCTGCTATGTTCGCGATGGTGCTGTCGGGGCAGTCTTCGACCAGCACCATTGTCGGCACGGTAAGGGACCAATCCGGCGCCGTCATTCCCGGTGTTGAGGTGATCATTACTCACCTGGAAACGAACCGCGTTGTCCGTGCAACGTCGAACGCGCGCGGCGAATTCACTTCTGTCCCGCTCTCAGTCGGTCAGTATCGCGTGGAAGCCACGTCGCAAGGCTTCAAGAAAGCGATTCGCAGCGGGGTCACGCTGGAACTGAATCAGACCGCGGTCATCGATTTGAGCCTGTCCGTGGGCGAGGCGGCCGAGCGTATTGAAGTTGTCGCGAATGCATCGCAGTTGGAGACCACAACTTCGACCATGGGCCAGGTGGTCAACAACCGCCAGATTCGCGAGCTTCCACTGAACACGCGCAATGTCTATTCGCTCATCTTCCTCACCCCCGGCGTTGTGGGCAGTACTTCCACCGATAGCGCAGACGCGTCGAACTGGGCAGTCTACGGGACCCGCCGCCAATTGCAGGACATCGTCATCGACGGCGTTCCTGCCGCCCACCCTACCGCCAACGGATTCACCGGAGTCTCGATCTTCCCCTCCGTGGACGCCATCCAGGAATTCAAATTGATGGGCGCCACGTTCTCGGCTGAGTACGGGCGCAGTGTCGGCAGCGTCCTCAACATTGTCTACAAATCAGGCAGCAACCGGCTGCACGGCAGCGCTTACGATTTCGTCAGGAATTCAGTACTCGACGCGAATGGATTCTTTGCCAACCGTGCAGGGCAGGCGCTGGGCAGTTTCCGGCGCAACCAGTACGGTGGCACGTTAAGCGGCCCCATTAAAAGAGACAAGACCTTTTTCCTGGGTTCGTTCGAGGGACTCCGGGAAAGGAACTTCACCAGTTCCGGCTACAGCGTACCCACGGCCCTGCAACGGACGGGCGATTTCTCACAGACCCGCGCCAGCAACGCGACACTGGTCCGCGTCTTCGATCCTTATAGCACCCGCGCCAATCCAGCCGGCGGATTCATCCGCGATCAATTCCCGAACAACGTTATTCCGGCCTCGCGTCTGAACCCGGTGGCCCTCAACGTGATCCGGTATTATCCACTTCCCACCCAAACGGGTGACGCCAATACGAACTTGAACAATTTTTTCAAGAGCGGATCGTCCCAACTCGATTTGGACAACCTGGGGATTTACTTCGAATCCGGAAATATTCGGCTTTTTCCCGCCACAGCCGCTCAGAAGGTATTCATACGCTACTCTCACCGAGATCAGCTGAGCGGCCCGCCGATGCTGTTCTCACCGGACACTGCGGTAGCCGAGGGTCGCATCGTGACTACCAATGGCGGCAACAATGTCGCCGCCGAATACAGCAACACCCTGTCCCCGACCGCTATTCTCACCGTCCGCACCGGCTTTTCACGAACTCTGTTCACCTACGGTAACCAAGGTCTCGGCTTTGTGCCCTCAAGCCTGGGGCTGCCGAAGGCGATCGACACCGCTGCCGCCCCGGCCATGTTCCCCTATTTCACGGTCAGTGGCTACAAGACGCTGGGCAGCCAAGACCACCGGCGCACCGCGTTCAATTCCTACAGCCTGAACGCCAGTCTGAACCGCACATTGGGGCAGCACACTCTCAAGGTCGGGTTTGAGGGCCGCATGATCCGGACGAATCTCTGGGAGGCGAGAGCGCCGTCCGGCAGTTTTCCGTTCAGCGCCACATTCACCCAGGGCCCGAACCCGCTCAGCGCAAGTTCCACTGCCGGCAACAGTGTCGCATCGCTGCTTCTCGGCACGGGTAACAGCGGCAACAAGCTGTACACGTTCTACAAAAACGTAGCCGCCCAGAATTTCTATCTCGCCGGATATGTTCAGGACGACTGGCGCGTCACTTCTCGCCTCACCTTGAACCTGGGCTTGCGCTACGACATCGAGACCCCCCGGACAGAACGTTTCGATCACTTGAATTTCTTCGATCCGGACGTCCGCTCCCCTCTTGCGGACAAAGTGCCTGGCTTTCCCGATCTGCGCGGCGGCTTGGTCTACGTGGGTGTGAATGGACGCAATCGCTATCAGTTTGGCCTGGACAGCCGTAACTTCGCACCGCGCCTCGGCCTGGCCTATCAACTTTCGAAGCGTACGGTGCTCCGCGGCGGCTATGCCCATGTCTACGCACCTTCGCTTAAGGCAGCGTCCGGCTCGGACACGCCCTGGGGGTTCCGCGGTGAGACTTCCTGGATCTCGTCCCTCGACGGCATGACCCCGCTCAACACACTGAGCAACCCGTATCCTGACGGGTTTGCGGTGCCACCAGGTACCTCTGAAGGACTGCTCTCCGGCACCGGCGACGACATTCGCCCACTTCTCTACACCGATAAGGCCCCATGGACTCAGCAGTGGAACTTCACCCTGCAGCACGAATTGCCGGCACAGACGATCATTGAGACCGGTTACGTGGGGACTCGTGGCTTTGAATTGCCACTGACGATCAAACCCAGCCAGTTGCGCCCGGAGTACCTGGCGCTTGGCTCCAAGCTGAACGAACTGGTCGCCAATCCTTTCTATGGCATCGTCAAGCGCGGCATCCTAAATTCGCCCACCGTCACCCGTGGGCAATTGCTGAGGCCCTTCCCGCAGTACGGCGACATGGAGGGTGGCGGCCGGGATACCGGCGGCAAGTCCTGGTACCACGGCATGTTGATCTCGGCTCGGAACCGCATGTGGCATGGCGTCCAGTTTGAAGGATCTTACACTTGGTCGAAGACCTTTGATATGGGCGAGAGCTTCCAGGACTACTACAACATCGCCGATAGCCGAGCGCTTTCCAGCACCGAGCAGCGCCACAACTTCATCATGAGCTTCCTGTATGAGATCCCCTTTGAGCCCCTAGGACAAGGGACGGCCCTTCGCAGCGAATCTGCACAAAGCCGTGAATGCGGTTATCGGCGACTGGCAGGTGAACGGGATCGTCTCCCGTAAGTCCGGCACGCCCTTGCAGATGACCGCGTCGAACACTTCCGGACTCTACGCGATGCTGACGGCGCCCAACAATAACGGTCAGAGCGGCCATCTCGACGGCTCACCCCAAAGCCGCCTGAATCGGTGGTTTGATACCAGCGTCTTCAGCCAGCCGGCAGCGTTCACGCTCGGCAATGTCAGTCCGCGCATCGCCGACATCCGCGGCGACGGCGTCCGCAACTACGACCTGTCCCTGTTCAAGGAATTTGTGCCGCGCGAGTTCCTCAAGGTCCAGTTCCGCATGGAGGCGCTCAATGCCTTCAACACACCGCGCTTCGGTAACCCGACCACCGGCGTGACTTCCGGGTCGTTCGGCATTGTCAGCTCTCAAGCGAACGCGCCGCGACAGGTGCAATTCGGATTGAAGTTCCTTTGGTAACCGTTCCGACGCCGCCGCGGGCGCCTCGGCACAGACTCTACGCCTGATGACATTCAACGTCCGCTACCCGGCTTCTGGCGACGGGCCGAATCGTTGGGAACTGCGCCGCGACCTGTTTGTCGAAACGGTCCGCTCCTTCGATCCGGATCTTCTGGGTACCCAGGAGTTGTTCGAACTGCAGGGCCAGTACATTGTCGAGAAGCTCCCTGAGTATACGTGGTTCGGCATCAGCCGGCGGGGAAACCACGAGGACGAGCACATGGGCGTCTTCTACAAAACTGCGAAGCTGCGCCTGGTGGAATCCGGGAATTTTTGGCTCTCCGAGACGCCGGACGTTGCAGGCAGTATGTCCTGGAATGTCGCCCTGCCGCGAATGGTGACCTGGGGCCTCTTTGAGATCAAGGCGACTGGGCGCCGTTTCTATCACTACAATACGCACCTGCCCAACCGGGCGGAAGACGCGGATGCACGGCTTCGCGGAGTCCGCCTTATCGCCGAGCGGGCTGCCCGGCTTCCCCGCGACGTGCCGTTCATCCTGACAGGCGATTTCAACGCTCCAGCCGGGGGAGAGGCCTTTCAACTGCTGGAACGGGAGATGAAGGACGCTTGGAGTACCGCGCCCTTCCGGTTCGGCCCGGAGGGCACGAACAGCGGCTTCAGCGGCTCCACTACCGGGCGGCGCATCGATTGGGTTTTCCTTCGCGGCGCGATCAATGCCGTCCAGGCGCACACGGTAACGCTCAATACCGCCGGGCGTTATCCGTCGGATCATTTTCCGGTGTTTACCATTCTTCAGGTTGAGTAGAACGCATCTCCAAATCGACGCCAGCACGCTCGCTACGAGTATCTGGAAGCCCTCCGCGGGATGCGGAAACAGAAACGCGGTTTCAGGGAAGCCGCTCATAACGTGTTTTACTCTTGTGGTTCAGGGTGCGCGGAGGAGCAGCAGCGTTCCCATATGTTAAGGAGGGTAGGAATGACGAAGGTTTTCGCGTTAGCAGGATCAGTTTGCGAGTTGGCAGCATCTGTTTGGGCACGACCTTCCTGCGGCTTGTCCGGTTCCGTGAGTGACCAGGCTGACGCCG
>JAPKZC010000138.1:0-3880 GCA_026394025.1 Candidatus Solibacter sp. | reverse complement strand
ACCGCCAGTTGAAGCGCAGGCTGCAGCGCGGGCCATCGGTGCGAGCGCCAGTATCTAGAATGCGGAGCAACAGGGCTACCGGATCGTGCAACGCTCTCTTCGGCTGAGTTTCCAGCCCCAAGGAAATGACTGTGAAGAAACCTCTCAACTCGTTCATTCTGCTTCTCGCGGCGGCTGGCGCAACGGCCGCCGCTGACCATGTGGTGATCCTCGGCTTCGACGGACTGAGCCCGAACGGCGTCCAGACCGCATCGACGCCGGTCCTCCACGACATGATGCGCCGCGGCGCCTACACCCTGCACGCCCGTGGCGTCATCCCCACGGACAGCAGTCCCAACTGGGCGTCCATGATCATGGGAGCCGGGCCAGCCGAACACGGCGTCACCTCCAACGACTGGCAACCCAATAAGTTCGACATCACGCCCATCTGCACCGGCGATGGCGGCATCTTCCCCACCATCTTTGGCCTGACGCGCAAGCAGAAGCCTGCCTCCACCATCGGCGTGTTCCACGATTGGGACGGCTTCGCCAGACTCCTCGAAGGCAAGGCCGTGGACGTTCTCAAACACGGCAACGGCCCCGATGAGACCATTGACTTGGCCATTGCATACATCAAAGAAAGAAAGCCCACCTTTACCTTCGTTCATTGCGACCACGTGGATCACGCCGGGCACGAATTCGGCCATGGCACACCGCAGTACTACGATGCTGTCGCGAAAGCCGACGCGCTGGTGGGCCGGATGCTGGCCGCATTGAAGGAAGCCGGCATCGCCGATCGCACCATCGTGCTGGTTACCGCCGACCATGGAGGCGTCGGCAAGAAGCACGGCGGCAAAACCATGGCCGAGATCGAAATCCCATGGATCCTCACCGGACCCGGGGTGGAGGCGGGCCGCGAACTCAAGACGCCGGTGCGCACCTATGACACGGCGGTCACAGTCGCTTACATGCTGGGCGTGAAGCCGTCGGAATGCTGGATTGGGAGACCGGTCATGGAAGCGTTCACGTCAAAATAGAATCGATCGGAGTTCTCGTGTCCCAAATGAACCGCCGGCAATTCCTCGCCACGAGTGCCGCCTTGCTTAGCGCACCCGCTCTCGCCAAACGCGCTCCACAACGCGCCATCGTCATAATGTGCGACGGGTTCGGACTCGACTATCTGGAACACAGTGAGATGCCGGTGCTCGCGCAGTGGCGCCGATCTGGTCTCTTCCGTCCGGTTCAGGGCGCCATGCCCTCGGTGACCAACACCAACAATGCCTCCATCTGTTGCGGAGTGTGGCCTGACCGGCACGGCATCACCGGCAATTCCTACCTGGACGAAAGGAGCGGCCGCGAAGAGTACATGGAGAGCGCCGGCCTGTTGCTCGCGCCAACGCTATTCCAGCGCGCCAGCCGGCAAGGCGTCAAATCGGCTCTGCTGTCCTCGAAGAAGAAAACCGCCCAATTGCTGCCTGCCGGTGCCGATCTGGTTCTGGCGGCCGAGGCGCCTTCCCCGGAATCGGTGCAACGATTCGGTCCCGCACCCGACATTTACAGCCGCGAAATCAACTACTGGCTCCTCACCGCAGCCATCGATATCCTGAAAACGCGCCGCGACATTGGCTGCCTGTACGTGCACACGACGGACTACCCGATGCACACCTGGCCCCCGGCAGCCACGGAATCAAGGGAGCACCTCGCACGCCTGGATCAGTTGTTCGGGGAAGCTGCGGCCGCGGCGCCGGATGCCGCCTTCCTTCTGACGGCTGATCACGGTTTGAATTTCAAGTCGCGGTGCTGGGATCTGGCCAAGGCCTGTGCACGGCGTGGCGCCCCCGTTCGAATTGCCATCTCCGCGGAGCGAGATAGGTACCCCCGCCACCATCGCGGCCACGGCGGGGTCTCCTGGCTCTACTGCAAAGACCGGCGCGACATCGACCGCGTGGCGAGAACCGTCTCCGGCCTGCCTGGAGTTGAAGCCGTAATGACGCGCAGCGAAGCCTCCCGGCGCTTCCATCTCCTACCCTCGCGAATCGGCGACCTAGTCGTGCTTGCCGACAAGCAAACCGTCTTCGGCGATCTGGACACCGACAGCGAGGCGCTGCCATCGGAATACCGGAGCCACGGGTCCATCTATGAAAGAGACGTTCCTTTGATTGTTCATAATGCCGGCACGAAGCTCTCTCCCAACGCCTTCCGCTTCAATCGCGATCTGGCGAGGTGGCTCTACCGCACTCAGTCGTCATGAACTCCAGGTGGCGTTGGCAGATCTTCGCCGTCACCTGGGTCGCGTATGCCGGCTTCTATCTCTGCCGCAAGAACTTCGCTGTGGCGATGCCACTGCTTGCCGCGCAATTGGGCTATTCGAAGATGGACTTCGCGCGGGTCCTGCTCTGCGATAGCCTCGTCTACTGCGTGGCGCAGTTCGGTTTCGGATTTTTGGTGGACCGGGTCGGTGCCCGCCGGGTGGTCAGTTTCGGCATGTGTGTCACGGTGACCGCGTCCCTGCTGATGGCAAATGCCAACTCGCTGGCGGCGTTCACCGCACTTGCCGCTCTCAATGGGTTGGGGCAGGCGGCCGGCTGGCCTGGCCTGGTGAAGAACGTCGGCAGTTGGTTCTCGCGCCGCGAGCGCGGTGTGGTGATGGGCTGGTGGTCCACCAACTATATGGTCGGCGGCTTCGTCGGAACAGCATTGACGGCGTACGTTGCAACTCAGACCACTCTGTGGCCCGCCCTCGGCTGGCGCCGAGCCTTCCTCAGCCCCGCCATCGTGCTGGCCGTGATCTCCCTTGCCTACGGACTGATTGCCCGGAACACGCCCTCCGACGTCGGGCTACCCGGCACGGACGATGAATCGGGCGCGCAGGCGCGCCTCGCCGGGGCAATGGCCGGCATGCTGAGGGATCGAGCGGTCTGGATGATCGCCGTGGGTTCGCTCTTCTCCAAGATCACGAGGTACTCGTTCATGTACTGGCTGCCACTGTACGCGTTCCAGCACCTCCATTACAGCGCGCGCGACGCGGGCCTGGTTTCGTCTGCGTTCGAACTGGCGGGACCTGCGGGCGCGCTACTTGCCGGCTACGTTTCCGATCGCCTGATGCATTCGCGGCGTTTGCCGGTGGCCGCAGTCATGTTCTGGGGGCTCGCGCTCGCCTGTTGGCTTCATCCCATGCTGGCCGCCACCGGCCGCGCGGGCCTCGCGCTGAGCATCGCCCTGCTGGGAATGATGAACCACGGGCCCGATGCGCTGCTCCAGGGCGCCGCCGCGCAAGACCTCGGAGCGCGTTGGGGTGTTGGCCTTGTAGCCGGCTTCGTGAGCGGGTTTGCCGCCATCGGACAGATTCTCTCACCACTGGCTGTGGCTATCGTGGCAGGCAGGTACGGCTGGGAAAGGCTGTTCGAGATGCTTATGGCGCTATCCCTGGCCGGCGGAGCACTCCTGGCGCTGCGCTGGAAGGACGGACCAGCTGCACCGCGCGCTGGTCTGAGAGAGACCACAATCTGATGTCAGAGAAAACCAACACTATGGTGCTTGTGCGCCTCGTTCTGTCGACGGTGATTCCTGCGATGTCGGCATTGGCCGGCCAGCAGCCGGAGCCGCCTCTTGAGCAATCCCAGACGGCTGCGTCCGAGCCGGGGAAGAAGGAAGCTGCGGGCCAACCCAAAACGGACCTGAACCTCTTGGGCAGAACGGACACCGAAGGCGGTGAGAGCCGGCGCAATGAGAACGTCCAGTTCAATCTCATCGACAACAACGCCCTCAAAGAACTGAACATCCGGCTGGGGATCACTCCGACGATCGTCGGAGAGTTCCGTCCTGACGGCAATTACTTCGGAACGGAATACGCCAATGCGCCCGCCCACCCCCCGCACTTGACGCGCGAGAGGGTAACCGG
>JAPKZC010000145.1 GCA_026394025.1 Candidatus Solibacter sp. | reverse complement strand
AGGCGTTGGTGGAATCGAGGACGTTCTCGCCGAACTTCGTGGTGATCTGAGTCAGTTCAACGTCTATCTCCTCCAGACGCTTCTTGCCGGCGGGTTCCAGATCGGCGCCGTGCCGGCGGAAGGTCTCGATGGTCTTGTGGAGATACCGGCGGCGTGCGCCGGTGAGCTGCGCGGCCTCGGGTGTCGCGGCGTAGGTCTTGATGTTATTCCACAGGCCGGCGTCCAGCGGAATCCCGGTGTAGACGGCGCTGACCTCGGGCTGCGCGGCGTTGAAGGCGGCGCGCAGTTCGGGATACGTCGCCACGCTTTCCAGATGGTGCACTACACCCATGGCCCAGTCGAGCGGCTCCGCCAGCGTGTCCAAAGCGTGCAACGTGTTGTCGAAGGTGCGTTCGCCATCGGGGCCGGCGAGAGAGGCGAGACTGGTGCGGGCCTGGCGCAGCAGTTCGATGGCCGCGGGTTGCACGTGCTCCGCGCGGATGCGGTCGAATGGAATGCGGAATTCCATATGAAGAAGCGGATTCGTGTCGCTGGTACGCTGCATTACCTCCAAGCGTAACAGGTGGTTGGTACCCCGTACGGGAGCGGCGCAACGAAAACCGCAAAAACGGTTACCATGAAGAGAGCATGGGTTTTGATCTGAACGGGGTGCTGTCCGGGATACCCGCCGAGCAGCGTCTGAATGTATTTGCCCTGGTGATATATATACCCGATCCCCTGGGGCGGTTTCTGGATGATCTGCGCACGCAACTGGTGCCAGGGTGCAACCCGCACGCACATGTCAGTGTGCTGCCACCGCGCCCGCTGGCCGTGGATTGGCGGGTGGCAAGCGAGCAGGTCAAGGAATGCGCCGGGAACTGGGCGCCGTTCGACGTCGTGCTGGAGCGGATTCGCATCTTCCCGGTGACCAACGTCATATACGTCGAGTTGGGCGAGGGTGCGCCGGAGATGTTCCGCATCCATGCGGCCATGAATTCACAGGCCCTGGAATTCGATGAGCCTTTCGAATATCATCCGCACATCACGCTGGCGCAGGAGATTGCGCCGGACCAGGTGGCGGCCATCAACCGGCGGGCACGAGAGCTCTGGGACGCCTACACGGGGCCGCGCACTTTCCGCGCCGAACGCGCGGCGTTCGTGGATACCGTTTCACTCACAAGTTTCTGAGACGAACACTCGATTCCACCACTAAAATACTCTGACGTTCCTGCCGATGATTAGTGTGATCTGTGGATACTCTAGCCGTTTGTGATGCCGAACCGGTCGCCATGGAGGGCTTGCGTTGCCTCATGGAATCGATTGACGGACCGCGCGTCGTCGCGATGGAAACCAGTGTGGAGGACGCCGTGACTGCGGTTCGCGAACTTCAGCCCACGGTTCTGATGGTGGACAAGGCGTTCGGAGTACCCGCCGTGATGGATTGGGTGCGCATCCTGAGCACCGCGGAAAAACCGACGGCGGTGATTGTGTGGGGAACCATGATGAGCGAGAGCGAGGCGCTGCGTTTCCTGCAGTCGGGTGCGTCCGGCGTGATCCGTAAGACCGCGCCCCTCACGGAACTGGCGGATTGTGTCCGGGCGGTGGCGGCGGGAGGAACCTGGATGGAGAACGAGATGGTGCGCGATCCCCTCCTGCAACTCCACACGCGGCGTTCCGCGCTGACACCACGGGAAGTTCAGGTCGTAGAACTGGTGGAGCGCGGATACAAGAATAAGGAGATCGGCCTGAGTCTGGGGATCCGCACCGGAACGGTCAAAATCCACTTGAAACACATCTTCGAAAAAACTGGGATTCGGGGGCGCTACGGTTTGGCGATCTCCGGGCTGAAGCACAAGGGGTTGCTGGCGGCGGCCGTGTAGCCAGGCGCCAACTTCCCTGCCTCTGCCACTGCCGCCCGCTCCTTCGCGTTCTTCCCCCCTCGTCCTGCCAATGGTTCCGCCTTCCCCGCCTTAGGGTCCCCGCACACCCGTCGGTACAATGGAGAGGACTGTCGCCCATGCCACGCACACACATCGCAATCATTGGCGCGCCGCTCGATCTCGGGCAGAACCGCCGCGGCGTCGATATGGGCCCTTCCGCCGTGCGCGTCGCCAACCTGCACGCGCGCCTGGCCTCGCTCGGCTACCTGGTGGAAGACTGGGGCAACATCCCCGTCGAACAGAAGGAAGCCTCGCCCGAGGGCGATCCGCAGGCCAAGTACCTGGCGCTGATCGCCTCCGCCTGCCAGGCGCTGGCTACCCGCGTGGACGAAGCCCTCTGCGGCGGACTGCTGCCGCTCGTGCTTGGTGGTGATCATTCCGTGGCGGTGGGCACCGTAAGCGGCGTGTCCAGCCACTTCCGCGCTCGCCATGAAAAAGCCGGCATGATCTGGCTGGACGCCCACGCCGATATGAATACGCCCGAGAGCAGTCCCAGCGGCAACATCCACGGCATGCCGCTGGCCTGCATTCTGGGCGCCGGACCCGCCGAACTCGTCGATATATTCGGCTACCGTCCGAAGATCGATCCGCGCCATGCCGTCATCGTCGGGCTGCGCGACGTGGACGCCACCGAGAAACCGCAGGTGCGCGATTCCGGCATCCGCGCCTTCACCATGCGCGACATCGACGAGCGCGGTCTGCGCTCCGTCATGGAGGAGGCCATCCGCATCGCAACCGATGGCACCGCCGGACTCCACCTTTCGCTCGACATGGATTTCTGCGACCCGGTGGACGCCCCCGGAGTCGGCACCCCGGTCCGCGGCGGCGCCACCTACCGCGAGGCGCACCTGGCCATGGAGATCCTCGCCGATCACGGGCAGATGGTCAGCTTTGAACTGGTCGAGGTTAACCGGTCTCCATGGAGGTGGTGGGGGTGAACCCGGTGATTGTCGAGAGGAACCGCACCGCCGATCTGGCTGTGGAATTGATCATGTCCGGATTGGGAAAACGCATCTTATGAAAATTCGCGTAGCCGTGATTTACGGCGGCCGCACTGGCGAGCACGAAGTCTCGGTCCGTTCGGCCAAAGCCATCCTGGCCGGATTGGACCCGGCAAAGTACCAGACAATCGAGTACTTCATCGACCAGCAGGGCAAGTGGAGCCCGCGGCCGATCCTGCCGGAACCCGGCGCCCATCCCGGCATCGACGTGGTCTTCCCCGTGCTCCACGGCACCTTCGGCGAGGACGGCACTGTGCAGGGATTGCTGGAATTGGCCGACCTGCCCTACGTCGGCGCCGGCGTCATGGCCTCCGCCATCTCCATGGATAAGGAGATGACGAAGCGTGTCTGTTTGGAACGGATGTTGCCAATTGTCGAATATGTGGCGGTCACGCGCGATTGCCCAAACGTCCTGGATGCATGCCGCGGACTGCCTTTTCCCGTGTTCGTCAAGCCTGCCAATCTCGGGTCTTCGGTGGGAATTTCCAAGGCGCACGACGCCCGCGAACTGGAGGCCGCCTTCTGCCCTGTGAGATTCTCCCCTCGCGCGAGTTCTACGATTACGAAGACAAATACCTGCTGGACCTGGCGCGGACACAGGTCCCCGCCCTCCTGCCCGCCGAGCGTACCGCGGAGGTGCGCCGCCTTGCCGTAGAGTGCTATCTCGCGGTGGAATGCGAGGGCATGGCGCGCGTCGATTTCTTTCTGGAGAAAGCCACCGATCGCCTGTACATTAACGAGATCAATACCATCCCGGGCTTCACCTCCATCAGCATGTACCCCAAGATGTGGCAGCACAGCGGGATTGGCTTCGGCGAGCTGCTGGATCGCCTGATCGCACTGGCCCTGGACCGCCACAACCTGAAGAAGGCCACCCGCTTCACCCGATGATTCGCCTCGCCGCAATCTGCCTCCTCGCCGGCATCGCGCATGCGCAGCCGCCGCCCCGGCGGTACCCCTGCCGCCGCGCGCCTGCCGAAATCCTCATCGATGGCCGCCTGACCGATGCCGCGTGGAAGCGTGCCCCCTGGACCGCCGCCTTCCTCGATATCCAAGGCAGGAAACTACCTCGGCCGCGTTTTCGTACCCGCGTCAAAATGCTCTGGGACGACGAATATTTCTATGTTGCCGCCGAACTCGATGAGCCGCACGTGTGGGCCACCCTGACCGAGCACGATTCAGTGATCTTTCGCGACCACGATTTCGAGGTCTTCCTGAATCCCTCGGGCGATGGGCGCAACTACTTCGAATTCGAGATCAACGCGCTCAATACCGGATGGGACCTGTTCCTGCCCAAGCCCTACCGCGAAGGCGGTAAGGCGGATAATACGTGGGAAATCCCGGGCCTGCGCACCGCCGTGGCCGTTCATGGCACCTTGAATGACGCCAGCGATCGCGACCGCGGCTGGACGGTGGAGATCGCCTTCCCTTGGAAGGCTTTCGCGTCGCGCGCGCCGGTCTCCCGCCCGCGCCCCGGCGATTCGTGGCGCGTGAATTTCTCGCGCGTGGAGTGGCAGATCGAGCCTGGCGCCGAACCTTACCGCAAAGTGCCCGGCAAGCCCGAGGACAACTGGGTCTGGTCGCCGCAAGGCCTGATTAACATGCACGTGCCGGAGCGCTGGGGTTACGTGGAATTTGTCCGGTAACGAAGTCCCCCGAAGCGGCTACAGCGCAAACAGTGTTGCCACTTCTGCAGGTAGTCGGGTTTGGGTCAGTATGGCGAGGGACCCGGTAACCCGTGATCGGCGAGCTACGAAATCCGGTAGACGTACGCGTCTTCAACGAAGCGGTCGCCAATCATCTGGCCACCAAGGCGCATCCCTTCGACGCTCTTGGTCTTCCCGAAGAGTCGCCGTAGTTCTCTAATAGACGGATCGGCCATCGAAAGAATCATTATTGGCGGGGTCTTCTCAGGCGTGAATCCCGCAGGGGCCAACGAATCGTGGAGTAAGCCGTACGCGTCCCTGAGATCGAGCGAATCGAACTGGCGCGCGGAAACAACCAACCGCCAATCTTCGTAATCGGATAAATACATCCAAAGCGCCACGCCGACCTTCACCTTCGCACGTTCGAGAGCATCGAGAAGCTCCGAGCCCCTATTTATGTCTAGGCTTACCATTGCAGCTTTATCCATGAAATTACCCCGTGCCGCCTGTCGCCAACTGCCCCCAGCAGTGTTTGCGCGGATTCCGGAAGATGCCTTCGGTACCGGCTCTGCTCGGTCCAGGACTCAACTACATCCCAATTTCTTCGGAAGTCCGGGTCCTTACCGGCCCGTTCGAGGCGCGCTCCATCAAGACCCGCAACTCTGACCAGTTCCCGAAAGTTGTGAGAATGACTAGATTCCACCCTCTTCCTGTCTGGAAATTCACCTCGCTGCGTTTCTTTTGCGATGCAAGCCTTGAGCGCACACTCCACCGCGTACCCAGCCAGATAATATGCACCATCGAACAACCGCAGCTTAAGCAAAGCGGTCGCTTCCTTCAGCCTGACCTTCGAAAGGTCTTGGAGGTCTTTTCGGTCCACTAGCATTCATCATACCGCCTGCACCTCTGCCACCGTTGAGACGTACTGGATCTCAGCTTCCGGCATCGTCTACTCTGTACTCCTCGCCCCGGTTGCCGCAGACCCGCGCGTTACACTGAAAGCATCGGACCCCGCTTGATGCTTCGCCTCACCATAGCTCTGCTCTGTTCCGCCGCGCTTCTCGGGGCGCAGGACGATCTCGACAAGCACCTCCGTAGCATCATCGGCGCCTACGCCCTCGCGGCGGAGAACGCCGCCGACCCGGTCAACTCCGAACAGGCGCTGTACGCCGGCGCCATCCCCGCCATGCTGCGGAAGCTGGATCCGCATTCGGTGTTCTTCGACCACGAGCAGTTCGAGCAACTCAAGCGCATGGAGACCTCCACCTCGAAGGGCTTCGGCAGCATAGTGTCGGTTCTGCCCGGGCGCCTGATCGTGCTGCAAACCCTCCCCGGCACGCCCTCGCAGAAGGCGGGCCTCGCTCCGGGCGATGAGATTCTGGCCATCAACGGCTACGTCATCGGGCAACTCGATACCGATCAGCTTCCACAACTCCTGGAACAATCGCGCCAGCGGCAGGCCCACCTGGATGTGCGGCGTCCCGGCATTCCCAGCCTGCTGCGCTTCACCATGACGCCGGAGGAAATGCAGTCGCCCTCGGTGGACCGCGCCTTCTTCATCGGCGCCGGCATCGGCTACATCCGCGTCACCAGCTTCGATGAGAAGACCGCGCAGCAGGTGAAAGCGGCCATTGAGAAGCTGGGCGGCGACCGTCTCGCCGGCCTCGTGATCGATCTGCGCAACAATCCGGGTGGCGTGTTGACGGCGGCGGTGCAGATGTCCGCGCTGTTCCTCCGGCCCGGAATGAAGATTGTCACCGTGCGCGGCCGTCACGTGCCGGAGACTACCGAGACCGTGCCTACCATCGCCGCGCCCTACGGCTTCAAGCTGGCCGTCCTGGTGAATGAAAAATCGGCCAGCGCGGCGGAGGTTGTTTCCGGCGCCATGCAGGATCATGACCGCGCCACCATCCTCGGCGTCCCCAGTTTCGGGAAGGGCCTGGTCCAGAGCGTTTACCCGCTGAGCGAGGGCACCGGCCTGGCGCTCACCACGGCGCTTTACTACACGCCCAGCGGGCGCTCCATCCAGAAGCCGCTGGACGCCGCGCGCTTCGGGCTCGCCGCCACCACCGCGCACCCCAACAAGGAGAGCGAATTCCACACCGACAAGGGGCGGCTTGTGACCGGCGGCGGCGGCATCCAACCGGACATCGTCGTGTATCCGCCCACCACCAACCGGCTCCGCGACGTGCTGGATGCCAGCGCCTCCTTCACCAACTTCGCCACCGAATTTCTGCGCACCCACAAGATTGACACGGAGTTCGAGGTCACGCCGGAAATGCTCGATCAGTTCCGCGCCTTCCTCTCGGACCGCGAGATCCGGCCCGGCCTCGGCGAGTGGTTGGCGGAACGCGAGTTCGTCTCCAACCGCTTGAAGACCGAGGCCTTCAACCAGGCCTTCGGCGTGGAGAAGGGCGATGAAGTGGAGGCGCAACGCGACCCCGTCATCCTCAAAGCGCTGGAAGTCATCGCTTCCTAGCCTGCCTTCAGGCCGTCAAACCACTACAGGTACGCGATCACGTCGATCTCAACCCCCCGAAGCGGCCCTGAAACACCTCATTCATGCCGGCGTAGTCCTTCAGGTCATTGAGATAGACGTTGCACTTCAGAACCTTTTCCATCGATGAACCGACGCTCTCCAGTTGCTTCTGGATGGAATCCAACACAATCTTGGTATGAGACTTGATATCGCCTTCGACGTGCGCCCCCACACCCGCGATGAAGAGCAGATTGCCGTAGGCAACCGTGCTATTGAAGAGCGGCGGCTTGGCTCCCGGCGCCGGCTTCCTGCCGTCCCTGTAAAGTACCTTCTTGGTGGGCTTGTCGGTCTGTGCCGCGGCGGGCACTGCTACGGCCGCGGCCGCCGCTGCGGCAGCGGCTCCGCGTCCCAGGAAATTCCGTCGATTCGTCTCTTTCATAACATCTCCTTTTGATTAACCGCGCCGTCCACCGGGCGTCCGATACTGGTGCTTCTCCGCTGTCCACCTAGCTTCGCCATACTCGCCCAGGGCGACGGTTCCCGACATCTTGCCGCCCTCGGCGGTTCCCGAAAACTGGAAAGCCACGCGCGTTCCCTCGGTGGGGAGGGAACTCTGGAAGCGCACCGTATTGGCGGCAACCGTGCCACTGAGTTCTCCTGAGGCGAACTCCCCCTGATGCGTTCCCACTAACTTGCCGGCGTCCTGCTCCAGCACCAGGGTGTGGTTCGCCGACCCGTGCACGAAATCGAGACGCAAGTCCCACTGGCCGGCGAGCGCCGCGGGCTGGCCTGCCGGCGGGGGCGGAGGATTCTCGATCTTCGGCGGTTTCGAGAGCAGCGCATGAAGGCGTTCAGCCACCACCTTTTCGTCGCCCGCCATCATCTGGTAGGGAACGATGGAGACGGTGCTGGCCATATTGCCCGGCCGCGTACCGCTGGCTCTGGCGACCACAATGCGTGGATCGGTGTCGAGCAGAATCTTGCCGGCTTCCTGCCCGGTGATGCCGAGCTTGGTTCCGTCCCACTGTATCTGCAATTCCGGCGTGCGGTTGGAGAGGTCGCCCGAAGGCTGGTTGATCTTCGTCGTCACGCCGTCCACCCGCTTTACGCTGGTGGCGATGTGGTCCAGCCAGGCTTCCCACTGGGCCCATTCGGCCTTGTGATCGCGTTTGACCCACATTTCCACCGCGGCCAGCATCCCCATGATTTCTTCTTTGCCGACCTTCAAAGAGCGTCCGAAAGCGTGGTGCGGCGCGCTGTTGACCCAAGCTCCCTGGAGCAAACTCTTGTCGCCCAGAAGCAGGCCGGCGGCTTGCGGACCGCGGATGCACTTGCCGCCGCTGTAGGCCACGGCATGGGCGCCGCGCTCCAGGTGAACGTTGGGCTTCACCGTCAGAATCTCGGCCGCGGCGTCCACCAGCACGGGGACGTTCCTGCGTCTCGCCGCCTCGGCCACCACGCGCGTTCCGAGCGGCCCGTCATCGCCGGGTCCCCCGAGAATGTAGACCATGGCGGTGCGCTCGTTGAAGGCCGCTTCCAACTCGGCCTTGTCGTGCACAATGACCAGTTTGACGCCCAGCATGCGTATGGCGTGGTCGTACACGTTGTGCGAATAAGCCGGCAGGATGGCCTCGTTCTTCAGCCCGGCCAGGTTGGGGACCCGCTGCATCCGCTCCGGATTGCCGCCGGCGATGGCCGACGCGGTGAAATGCGTAATCGCGGCGCAGCATCCGGCAGTCACGATGCCCCACTCGGCCCCGGTCAACTCAGCCAGGCGCTGGCTGACGCCATCCATCAGCTCATCCATATTGACGAAGCTGCGCGATGCCTGATCCATGGCGAGCTTGACTTCCGGCAATGTCTGCGAACCGGTAATGATGGTGAACGTGCCGCGGGAGTTAATGACGGGCCGTACCCCGATGGAGCGGTACATGTTGGCGCCGAGATCCAGAGGGGCCGCTAGTGCCTGCCGCGCGCTTCCCCCTAAGGCTTGCGCCGCCGCCAGCAATCCGCCTTGCCGGAACAGGTCCCGCCGGCTATATCCAGCCCACGGTTCTTTGAGTCTTTCCCAAAATGCTTGTGGCATAAGTCCTCCAATAAAACCCGACGCCTTACTTTGCTCCGCGAGGCGGAATGGGTGCGGATCTTCTTTGTGGCATGATACCATCCCATCGCGGATCTCCGGTCTGCAAGTAGCCTTTCGGCAGCTTGTCCCAATCTGTGCGCGTGATACCGTTCAAGTCATAGACCACCTTGCCGCTCTGCACCGTGATCTCGCAGACCAGTTTCTGCGTTGCCTGAAGCCGTGCGCCGTACATGTCGGTGAACCCGAATTTGCCGGTTTGCCGGCTCAGCACCGCCACATCGGCCGGCGCGCCGACGGACAAATTGCCAAGTTCTTCGCGCTGAATCTCCCGCGCCGGATTCCAGGTGGATCGCCGGATCACCTCATCCAACGAGACGCCCATGGCCAGGAACTTGCCCATCACGTTCAGCATGTCCTTCATGTTGGAGTTCATGCTGGCCACGTGCAGATCCGTGGAGATGGAGTCCGGCAGAAAACCCTGTTTGAGCGCCGGCACGGCCACGCGCCAGGCGAAGCTGCCGTTGCCATTGCCCACGTCGAAAATGACGCCGCGCTTACGCCCCGCCAACATGCCCGGATTTAGGTTGCCGGATTCGTCGAGCTCGTGACGCAGCCCCGAATAGCAGTGCGTATAGATGTCGCCTGGGCGCAACTTCGTGCTGAGCAGATCCGCGATCGGGCGCTCCGGCCGGTCGTTTCCAAAATCGACCATCACCGGGATCTTGGCGGTAGTGCCGGCTGCCACCGCATGCTCCACCGGGGTCCACTCGGGTCCGGTGTAGTGCGCCGTTTTGAAGCCCACGATCAGTCCCTTGTGGCGCAGCGCCGTCGCCGCCGCGGGCGCCGCCTCCATGTCGCTGAGATCGCTCTCGTACTTCCCGCCGCGCATTCCATTTCCCACAATATTGAGAAACGACAACACGCGCGTTTTGGAGCGATCGATGATGCGGTCCTTGAAGTCTTCGAAATTACGCCACCCGGCGCCGCCCGCATCCGCCACGGTAGTCACGCCCACGCGGAAGGTGAAGCCGTCCGGGCAGATGCTCAGATCCCCCGCATAAGAGCCGCGCTCCCCGGTCCCTGTGTACACGTGCGCGTGGATATCGACTAATCCCGGCGTGACATACAGGCCCGCGACGTTGACCACCTTGAAAGCCGCGGCCGGATCCAGGCGCGCGGCCACGGCCGCTATCACGCCGTCTTTGATGGCAACATCACGGACCGCGCTGATGCCATTCTTCGCATCGATCACGTGGCCGCCTTGCAGCAATAAATCATAGGCGGGCTGGCTGAACCCGAAACCGGCCACGCCCATCAAGGCCGTCAGTCGCGCTGTACTTGAAATGAATCGCATAGCTAAAGTCACCGTGATAAATCGACTACCGCATAAGTCTTCAATTCCGGAAGGGTGAACTCGGTGGCATCAGGCTCCGCGCTGAAATCCAGCAGTTCGACGCCCGCACCGTCCGCCAGCCGCAACTGGTGTTTGGGATACTGGCCGAGCACGCGCACGCGAATCCCATCCACCTTCCGGGTCGCCCCTGCATAATTCAACAGATGAATCCGCATGCGGTCTCCCGAGGCGGTCAGCCGTACCACCACTACCTGGCTGCCATAGATTCGCACGGACCGTTGATCATCGGTCAGGTTAGAACGCACCGTATGAGCCACCGTACCAGGGTTCTTGGCGTCCTCCAGGGGATACTCTTTGCCGCCGAGTTTCACGTTCACTTTCAGGCGGCGGTCCGGCGAGGCCACTAACTGAAACAGCAGATTGTTCCGAACCAGGGGGTCTCCCGTGATCGCGCGCAGAAACTCCAGCATCTCCGCCAGGGGTTTGAGCCCGGCGGCATCGGTCCGGACCATGGCATTGACGCCATAACAGTAGGCTTCCGCCGCGGCCAGCGCCGCCTGTTTGCCGGTGACGTCGTAATAGAAACGGCCCTGCGGACGGCGGATAAACTTCCAGCCGTTGGCCACGATCCACGGAGCGTTCGTCGCCGACGCCACATTCATGCGGTAATTCACCGTGGGCCCGAGCAACTTCACCGCACTTCCGAGGTCCGCCGCTTCCGCCGTAATTTCGGCAACGCTCTTCCACGAAGCCAGTCGCGCCGCCGGCACCAGGATCTGTTTGAATCCGGCCTCGCGCAGCGCCGGTGCGGTGTCCGCCGCGCCATCCCAGAACAGCGTCGGCAAAGCCGCCAGCAGGAGAAGCATCACAGTTCGATCACCTTGAGTTTGATCTTGGCGGCGTCGAAGACACCCAACCCGAGGGTTGACGCGTACTCGACGTGGCCCGGCTCGCGGATGTAGTGATTCGTGTTCGGGTTGCTATTGTCCTTCCCGACATGGGACATCGAGCGGTCGAAGATGGTAATGGCGCCTTCGGCCTTGCGTTTCTCCTCGATCGCTTCGATGAGTTTGTGGTCCATGGCCACCGGGTCCGTGCCGAACATGAGCTGTTTGGGATAGAACCGGAAGCGCGGCATTTCGCTGAATGGGCCGGCGTGCCAGACTCCGGCTAAACCGTCCATGATGTTCAACACCACGCGGGAGCGCACCGGTTCCGCGGCTGCCAGCGCGCCGATGAATGTCCGGGTATGCGTCTTCTCGGCGTTGTGCGAACGGGCCACGTTCGAATAATTGCCGTACGCGATATTCTTCAGGCAGCCCGTTACGCCGGACGCCTGGTGCTCCTTCAGGTTGGGCACGTTGACAATCTTGGTGAGGGTTTCGGAAACCAGCCGTATCACGTTCGACCGCGTGTCGTCCTCGCCGAAGAAACTGGTTTCCACGTAAGTCTTCGGGTCGTAGTTGAGAATCGAACTGCGCGTGGTTTCCGCGGAAAACATGTTCACTCCCGTGGGCAGGAACTTGCCGTATCCCACGGTCACCATCTGGTTTTCGAAGCGCTCGTATACGTAGATTTGTTTCGCCGGCACGCCAACGGCTATCAAATTCTCCACAATGCCGGCCACTACTTCAGGACTGGAGCGGATTTTGGGAGCTCCCGAGCAGTTCACCTTAACGCCAACCACGTCTTTCGGCGAAATGAAGCGCGCCCAGGCGTCTTCGTGGCGGGCATCGCCGGTGAGCGTCTTCATGCCGCTGGCGAGCATCTGCTTGACCAGTTCCCGATTCACCACTCCCGAACTGGCGTCTATCGAGTTCTCGGAATGTACCCTGACTACCTGGCCCGGATAAGGCCCCGGCATCCCCGGTAGCGCGGCAGGTTTATATGGGGTGACCACGCGATAGGTTGGTTCGGCCGCCGGACTGGCAAGCAGCGGGGCGGCGGCAACAACCTGCAGGAAGTTTCGTCTATCCACGGGGTGAGTGTACAACACGATGGCGCTGGGGTCAAACCGCGGCAGGGATAGGAGCTGGAGCGGTCTGAAACTGCCCCTCATTTGCGGGGGCCGGTTGTGGCGGTGCGGGATCTTTCCCCGCGTCAGATCCTCTGCCGCGCTATCTTCAGCCGGTGCGAGCCGCCGTAGCTCAATGCAATTATGGCGAGTACCGTTGCCAGAAGCACGAGACCTTCCGGTTCCGGGACCTCTCCGGGGATATCCCCAAAGTCATCCACATTGTCTTGCGTGCCTGTGAGGCCGAGAGAATCGAAATCACTCACACCAGGCGCGGAGTGGAGTGTCACGGACGTGAACGCGGACCCCGAGGCCATGCCAATGGCCAAGCCGCTAAGAATAGTGGAACCCACCGACAGAGGCGAACTTTCCCAACTCCAGACCGGGCCGGGCACGACGAAGGTGCCCTGGTTGTCGTCAACCAGCACCGTCCATGGTCCGTCGTCAAAGTAAGGTTGCCATGATAGGGTAGTCCCCATAACGTCCGCGCGCGCCGGGGTCACCAAGACCGTCGCGGCGCAAAGAACGTATAAGAACAATCCCCCTGCCTGGCGGTTCATCCACCGTTCCGCCCCTTTCCTTTCGTTCAGAATTTCCATTTTGGCTTCCTGGCTCGCAGCGAGTCTATCACAGATCGGCAGTTTTTGATCTCTGACTTGCAGTCTTTTGGTACTTTTTGCCCGAAATTTGCCTTTGGCCGCCCAACCGCCAATTCCGTGTCTGCTTCACGCTTGCATGTCGCGCACCCCTGGCCGTTGCTGTACTTCCTCCACGAAAAACCAAACAGGAGGCAAGACAATGGAAAGCAATTCTGGCCGTCTGGCCGTGAGCCCTGGCACAAGTCCGTTGTGCTAGGATTATTTCGGAGGCGTGTGTCCTTTTGAGTGCAGAATCGGCTCAGACGTTTGGCCCATACCTAGTCGTCTCCAAGTTGGGCCAGGGAGGCATGGGGGAGGTCTTTAAGGCAGTCGACACCCGACTCCATCGTTCCGTAGCCATCAAGGTCATCACGGAAGCCGCCAGCGGATCCGCCGACTGCCACAGACGCTTCGAGCGCGAAGTGCTGGCCATTGCGGCCCTTAATCATCCAAACATCTGTAGCGTCTACGACATCGGCACCGATCACGGGCGAGAGTTTCTGGTCATGGAGTTGATCGAGGGCGAAACGCTCCGCCAGTGGCGGAAGGGCCGGACGGTCTGTGCGGATGAGTGGCTCCAGATCATGACGTCGCTTGCGGATGCCCTCGGGTTGGCACATTCCCAAGGAATCATTCACCGGGATATCAAGCCGGAGAATATCATGGTTACGGGTCGCGGGCAGGTTAAATTGCTCGATTTTGGCCTCGCGAAAATAGTGGAAAGGCTACGCGTACCCGAGCCCGAGAGCGAGACTCTTCTAACCTCTCCCGGTGTGGTGCTCGGTACTCTGAATTACATGAGTCCAGAGCAGGTGCTGGGAGACGATCTGGATGCACGTTCCGACATCTTTTCGTTGGGCCTGGTCGGTTATTTTCTCGCCACGGGCAAGAACGCTTTCTCCGGCACGCTCCCGAGCGAGATCATCGCCCGGCATCTGCACAGTCAGCCGGAACCGATCAGCCAGATCAACCGCAACATCTCGTCTGAAATCGAGCGCATTGTCACTAAGTGCATGGAAAAGGGCAAGGAGCGCCGGTTTCAGTCCGCCCATGAGTTACTGATCGACCTAAAAGGCCACGGAAGCGTCGACCACGTTGCGCCAACGGAGACGCTTGCCCCGGTCGGACCTGAGACAAAGCCGAAAGCGGTCCACCTCCTATTGGGATGGCGCATGCGGCTCCTGGCAGTCGCACTCGTGTTGGTTCTTGCCGCGCTGTTCGCGTGGTGGTATGGGGAGCGATTCGGTCCCTTACGCTCGCTGGCGATACTGCCTTTTAGCAGCCTCGGAGGTGCCCCCGACACCGAGTATCTGGGTGACGGCCTCTCCGAGGCCGTTCTTAACAACGTGTCCCACATTCGAGCGCTCAGAGTGCTGTCGCGCAACGCAAGCTCACGGTTCCGGGGCCTCGACGTGGACGCACAGGACGTCGGCAGACGGCTGGGCGTGCGGGCAGTCGTGACTGGTCGCGTGCAGCAGCGCGACCAGGAATTTGTCGTCCAGGTGGAATTGATCGACGTGCAGTCGAACCACCACATCTGGGGGCACCAGTACTCCACGCGCCTCGCAGGATTGCTCTCAGTGCAGGAGGAGATTGCCCAGGACATTGCCGACAATCTTCGTCTCACCCTGGGTGTGGGGGAACGGCAGCGCCTGACGCGACGCTTTACCGAGAATAGCGATGCCTGGCAGTTCTACATGAAGGGACGATATTTCTGGAACAAGCGCACGCAGGAGGGCATCCGGCGAGGCATTGAGAATTTCGAACAGGCCGTCGCACTCGACCCGCACTACGCGCTTGCTTACAGCGGCATGGCAGATTGCTATTCACTGCAGAGCGGTCTGATTGCGCCGCGAGAAGTTTTTCCCAAAGCTAAAGCGGCGGCCATCAAAGCGCTGGAAATCGACGAGAACCTGGCCGAAGCTCATGCCGCGCTGGGATATATCAAGTTCAATTACGATTGGGACTGGCTCGACAGCGAGCGGGAATTCAAAAGGGCCATTCAATTGAACGCGAACTATCCGTCGGCCCACTCGTATTATGCGCGCTATTTGAACGCCATGGGCCGCTTTGCCGAGGCCGTTCAGCAAATGCGCGCGGCACAGGAGCTAGATCCTCTGGCTTTGGGTATCAGCACCGGGCTGGGCCAAAGCTACTACTTTCAGCGGAACTACGAACGCGCCATTCAGAACTACGAAAAAACGTTGTTGCTCGAACCCACGTTCAATATGGCGCGGTTCAATCTCGCGGCGGCCCTGCTGCAAAAGCACCTGACACAGCGTTCTATTCAGGAGTACGAGACTGCCGTACAAGCCGACCCGAACGATGCTGGTACCTTGTGCGAGATGGGTCAGGCCTATGCAATCG
>JAPKZC010000146.1 GCA_026394025.1 Candidatus Solibacter sp. | reverse complement strand
CGGCGATAGCCCGGGTAATCCTTAACTTCGAGGGTCTGCGGCTGGAGCGCAGTCCGTTTGGCGGGAAAGCCCCCCACCAGTTCCGCGATTTTGGGACGAAGCTGCTTCTGCCAGGCTTCGGCCTGTTTGCGATCCGTGGCGCGAAACTCCAGGCGCCGCGGCGCTGCGTCGTGTGCCTTCAGGGTATAGAGCACAGGGTCGAAAGAGGCCATGTCCACTTTGTCCTCGAAGCCGTCGAGTGCCCCGGTATACCTGGCGGAGGCACTTGCCGGGCGGCGTTGGAAGAGTGCCGCGGCCCCCGCGGCCAAGCGTGCCAGATCGCGTCGCGTCATGAAAACGATGATAGCGCCGTGGGAAGGGTCACACACTTTTCGCAGAACTGCGAATCTCGTGGACGGTGTGGAGCGGGCCCCCAGGGGTCCGACCCGCCAGATATCTGCCCGTCAAGCGCGCGCCATTCTTCAGGCCCATCCCAACGGGCGACAAAGAAGCGATCGTCGGTACCACTATTTGGCGTGGCGCCAGGTCAGGAAACCGACTATGGTTTTGGCGTCTTCGATCTTGCCGTCGGCGATCATCGCGGCGAGTTCCTTGCGCTTAAACCAGCGGGCTTCGATGCGCTCGTCGTCCATCGGAGTAGCCTCGCCGGTGGTGAGATCTCGGGCGAGGAAGATCGTCATGCGCTCTTGCACGAAGCCGGGGCTCACCCAGAACGACGCCAGTTTGGTCCACTTGTTCGCGGTGTAGCCAGTCTCTTCCTTCAACTCGCGCCTGGCTGCCTGTAAGGGCTGCTCGCCGGGGTCGAGGCGCCCCGCCGGCAGTTCCCAAAGATACTTTTCCGCGGGTAGCCGGTACTGGCGCACTAACAGCACGCGCTTCTTGTCATCGACGGCCATCATCACCGCACTGCCGATGTGCCGCACCACGCTGCGCTTGATCTGGAATTTCGTCTTGGAGTCCACCGCCACGTCTTCGGTGACGCGGAAGAGGCCGCAATCGTATACCTGTTTCGAACTGGTGATTTTCATGATTTGGAGTGAATGGCTTGCGCGAATTCGTCCGCGCCAAGCGTGTTCAAAATGTCGTCCGGTCCCAGCCATCCGCGGCGCGCCGTGACCACGCCGTAGCGCATGCTGGCCAGTTGTTTGGGATGGTGCGCGTCGGTGGAAATGGTGAACCTGGCCCCCTTGGCCTTGGCGGTGCGGATCAGCGTGCCGTGCAGGTCGAGCCTCTCCGGGCTGGCATTGATCTCCAGCGAAACGCCGCGGCGCACGGCCTCGGCCACGACGCGGTCGAAATCGAAGGGGAACGGGTCGCGGTGCAACAAGATGCGGCCGGTGGGATGGCCCACGATGCGGAGGTGCGGGCATTCGAGCGCGCGCAGCAGGCGGTCGGTCATTTCGGCCGACTCCTGGTTCATGTGGCTGTGCACGCTTCCGATCACGAGGTCGAGTTCGGCCAATGCGTCGTTGGCCAGATCCATCGTGCCATCTTTGAGAATGTCGCACTCGATGCCGCTGAAGACGCGGATGCCCAGGCCGATGCGATTGATCTCGCGGACGCGGCGGGCGAACCCCACGACACGCTTTTCATCCAGACCGTTGGTCATGGAAAGCGCCTTGGAGTGATCGGTGATGGCGACGTACTGGTAGCCGAGTTCGCGCGCCGCCTCGGCCATTTCCTCTAGCGTGGCGCGGCCATCGGTTTCGGTGGTGTGCATGTGCAGGTCGCCGCGGATGTGGCGCAGTTCGACCAGTTCCGGAAGGCGTCCCTGTTCGGCGGCTTCGATTTCGCCGGTATTCTCGCGCAGTTCGGGCGGGATCCAGGGCAACCCCAGCGCCCGGTAGATGCCTTCCTCGGTCTCGCCCGCGATGCGGACGTCGTCGGCCACGCGGAACAGGCCGTACTCGCTCAGCTTAAGCCCCATCTTCACGGCGCGCAGGCGGATGGCGACGTTGTGGTCCTTGCTGCCGGTGAAGTACTGCATGGCGGCGCCGAAGCTCTCCGGCAGCAACGCGCGAACGTCCACCTGAAGGCCTTCGCGGCCCACTTTGGCGCTGGCCTTATTCTCGCCGTGGCCGAGCACTTCCTCCACACGCGGGTAGGCGACGAATGTGTCGAGTGCGTCCTTTGCCGAGGGCCCTGTGACCAGCAGATCGAGATCGCCCACCGTCTCGCGCCCGCGCCGCAGGCTGCCGGCGGGGGTCACGGCATCCACGCCAGGCACCTGGCGGAGCAGTTCGCCCAGTTCTTCGGCGACGCCTGATCTCGCGGCCGTAGATGGTGAGGTACTCGCTCCACCCGCGGGAGAAGGTGCCGTCGCCCCCCTCGTTGCCGTCCTGAATGCCGTTGCGGTTGCGGTCGGCTCCGTAGAGCAGTTCGGGCGTGATCCCCTTCACCATGAGCAGCTCGCCGATGGTGCTGATGCGGTAGTGCTCGAAGATGAGCGCGATGCTCTTGGGACCGAGGCCCTGGATCTTGAGGAACTCGAGCGCAGTGGGTGGAAATTTCTCGAGCAGCAGGTCGCGGCGCTCGCAGGAACCGCGTTCGGCGATTTCAGCCAGCACGTGCGCGAGGCCCTTGCCGATGCCGGGAATGTCGGTGACCTTGCGTTGGGGGTCGCGCAGGATATCGATGATGCGCTCAGGGTAGCCCTCCACCGCCGTGGCGCCGTTGCGATAGCTGCGAATGCGGAACGAGTCTTCGGCGGCGATCTCCATCAGATCGGCGGTTTCCCAGAGCACGCGCGCAATTTCCTTGTTCTCCAAAACCCCCTCCCGTGCGGTGGACTAGTACTCTGACCGCGCAGTGTCTTCCTCTTGCCGGAAACAACTCCCTTACGGTCGTGGCTCTGATCCGAGCCGCGACCGTGAGGGAGCGGTTCTTTGACGGCAACTAATCTTCCGCTCATCGGACTAGGCCGCGCCCAGCCGACGGTGATCTTTCAGGATACAGCGGTCCATCACCACGGTGAGGCCGGCTTCCATGGCTCGGCGCGCGGCGTCTTCATGGATCACGCCTTCCTGCATCCAGATCACCTTCGCGCTCTTGCGAATCGCCGCTTCCACGATCTCCGGCACAAATTCCGGGCGGCGGAAAATATCCACGATATCGATGGCATCGGGGACGGCATCCAGATCCGGGTAACTAGGTTCACCCAGCACCTGCGTCTCCCGCGGGTTCACCGGAATGATGCGGTAGCCGGAGCGCTGCATGTACTCCGCCACGCCATAACTGGGGCGGAAGCGTTTTCCCGACAGGCCAACTACGGCGATGGTGTGGGCGTTGCGAAGGATTTCCGGAATCTGGCTCATACGGCTTTGGATTCGCTGGAGCGCTTGATGGCACGCTTCAGCTTTTCGATTTCCTCATCGGTCAAATAACGGAATGCTCCAGGTTTTAGCGACCCTAGTTCGAGTGGGCCGATGCGCACACGCTTGAGTTTCTCCACCAGCTTGCCCAGGTGCTTGAACATCAGGCGGATCTGGTTGTTGCGCCCTTCGGTGAGCTTGATCTCATACCAGGGGTTGGCGGCGTTGCGGACCAGTCGCAGCCCCGCCGGCAGGGTGCGGCGCCCCATCAGGGGAATGCCGTCGCGGAATTGCTGTTCCTGGTCGCCGGTCAGCAAGCCGGTAACTTTCACCACGTAAGTCTTGGGCAGATGGGAGTGGGCGGACATGATGGCGTTCGCCATGTCGCCGTCGTTGGTCAGTAGTAGCAAGCCTTCGCTGTGATAGTCCAGGCGCCCCACGGGGTACACCCGCTCCTTCACTCCGCGGAGACAATCCATCACCGTGACCCGGCCTTCGGGGTCGGTCACCGTGGTCATGGTGTTGTTCGGCTTGTTGAGGATGATATAGATCTGATTCTTGGGGGCGCGGATCAACTTGCCGTCCACCTTGATGTGGTCGGTTTCCAGATTCGCTTTGGTTCCGAGCTCGGTGACGATTGTGCCGTTCACCGTGACTCTGCCCTCCAGCATAATCTTCTCAGCCTGACGGCGCGAGGCGACGCCGGCTTGGGAGAGGATCTTCTGAAGACGTTCTTCGGGCACTAGTTCTCCTCGTTTGGCACGAATTCCGCGCCGGCTGCAACTGGCGCGGATTCGGATGTTTCCGCGACCGCCTCGACGGCGGGCGCTTCAGCGGTGGGTTCGGCTGCCGGGGATCCCGCGACGGGTTCGGTGGCTGGTTCGGCGACCAGCTCCGCAGCGGACTCGCCTGCGGCTGCTTCTTGCGGCGGTGCTTCGCCATCCGAGAAGGCCATGCGGCGGATCTCTTCGAATTCTTTAAGCGAGGGCAACTCGCTCAGGTCCTTCAGTCCGAATTGGATCAGGAATTCCCTGGTCGTCTTGTACAGCATCGGCTTGCCGATGACGTTCTTGCGCCCGGCGACGGCAATCAGTTTTCGGTCGAGCAGCGTCTTGAGCACGCCGCCGCCCTGCACGCCTCGAATCTCCATGATCTCCGGGCCGGTGGCGGGCTGCTTGTAAGCGATCACAGCCAGGGTTTCGAGCGCCGGAAGCGAGAGCTTCAACGGCGGCTTGAGGCTCTTGACGAAATTGCGGACGGCCTCATGATGCTCCGGCTTGGTGGCCATCTTGTAGCCGCCGGCCACTTCGCGAATAGAGACGCCGTGTCCGGGCTGGTCGAATTCCGCGATCAACTGGTCGAGCAGGTCTTTGATGCGCTCCGCGGGCTGTTGCAGGGACGCCGCGATCTGCATCAGGGTGAGCGGTTCCTCGGCCACATAGACGATGGCTTCCAGAATGGCCCTGATCTGCGAGTCTTCCTGGGAGACGGGGGCGGGAGTGTCGTCGAATGGGCCTTCGCTTGCGGCCATCAGCTCATCCACCGAGAACGTGGGCTGTGGCGCTGCATCTTCGGCGGGCGCTTCTGTCGCGGGTTCTTCCGCGAGAGGCATCTCGGTCGGCGAGGTATCGACGGTATCGGCCTCTGCCGGCGGCGCCGGTTCAGGTTCCGGGCTTACGCCCTGTGGGGATGTCTCCAGTTCTTCCATGCTTGATGTCAGATGTAATCTCTATCTATGGCGGCCATGGGCTGCTCGGTGGCGAATACCTGGTCGAAGTTGCCATGCCGCTTGGGGGCGATTTCGCCAAACAAATCTTTTTGGGTGACTACCACGGCCTGCATCCGGACCATTTCCAGCACGGCCAGAAACAAGGCGATCATGGCGCGCCGCGTGCGCTGCAGCTCGAACACCCGCATGATGAAAACCGGCTGGTCCGCGGCTACTTGCAGGAATTGGTCGCGCAGGTAGCGGATCATGTCTCCCACCGTGACGTCGGCCGATTCCACTTCGTACACTGGGCGGTTCTTGACCCGCTCCAGCATCTCGCCGAACGCTTTCACCAGGTCGAAGAGCGTGATCGCCAGGCCCGGATCGTCGTCTTCCGACACGAAGGACTTGATCTGCGGGTTGCTCCAGACGTTTTCCTCGATCATGCGCTTCTGCTGCAGCATCTCGGCGGCATTCTTGAAGCGCTCGTGCTCCAGCAGGCGGTCCACCAGTTCCTGCCGGGGATCGTCGGAGGTGTCGCCTTCCGCCTCGAGCGCCGGGTCGCGTGGCAGCAGCATTCTGGACTTGATGTGAATCAGGGTGGCCGCCATGTAGACGAATTCGGCACCCAAATCGATGTCCATTTCGCGCGCTCTTTCCATGTACTCAAGGTACTGGGACGTGATCGTGGCGATGGGGATGTCCTTGATGTCGATTTGCTGTTTGCGGATCAGGTCCAGCAGCAGATCGAGCGGCCCATCATATTGCGCCAGATGGAAATTGAGTGGCGAAGACACTATCCTTCACGATAGCATGCGGTGAACCAACCCTATTCTAAAACGAGGGTGTAGAGTGCGCGACATGTGCCCAGCCTGGGCGATTTGCGCCCAGGGCTCGCTCCACAGTTTGAGGGCGGCCAGCGCGAGGAAAAGGGTCAGCGTGTAAAAGGGTATGGGAAGCGGCAGTCACCGAAGATCTATGCCGGAATCAGGTTTTCCCGGGGCGTTTCTTCAGGCGCGGCATGCCCGACCGTGCTCTCGGCAACATAGCCGCGAAGCCCCCGGTTCATTCTCTCGGCGTTCACGTCCCGGCGATACTTCCACTTGATCAGGACGGCCAGCGCGACAAACAGCGCCATGGCGAAGTACAGTATTTCGGTAACCTGCATAGCTTGGTTTTTCCTGGTACCATTCCAGCGCAATCCGCCTCTCAATTCGAGTTCTGTCCGTACCATCAAGGTACCAGGCCACTTCAGCCGGGTTCGATATCAGGAGATCTCCTGGTTATCGTATGATTACCTAGAAACGTCTCCCCAGTATGGCGCTGACCGCATGACGGAAGACCGCGGAGTCATCGTTGCCGCCCTCCGGCTCCAGACCATGTCGAAACTGGGGGCCTGCGCGCTTGCTGCGGCTTCCATACTAACCGGCCAGACCGTGGTCACCTACCGCTCCGCTGTGGATCAGTCGGAACAGCCGTATGCGCTGTACGTCCCGAAAACCTCCTCTCCCGGGCGTCGCTACCCCGTGGTGATCAGCCTGCACGAGGAAGAGTCCAACCATGTGGTCAACCTCAAGCGGGTCTTCGGTATTCCGGCGCGCTACGGCGAGACCGGCCTGCAGGCGTTGAGCACGCTTGCCGTGCTGCGCGCGGTGGATTACCTGGTGGCTTGCCCGTTTGCCAGGGGCACGATGGGTTACCAGGGAATCGCCGAGCAGGATGTGTACGACGTGCTGGCCGACGTCAAACGCCGCTACCCGGTGGACGAAGATCGCGTGTATCTCACCGGAGCTTCGATGGGCGGTGGGGGAGCGCTCTGGCTCGGGCTGACGCGTCCCGACGTGTGGGCGGCGGTGGCGCCGCTGTGCCCCGATGTCTTTCCAGGCACGGTGGATTTGGCCCCCAACGCGCTCAACCTGCCCATGCGCTTTTTCCACGGCGATCTGGACCCTGCCGTGGGCGTGGAGTCTTCGCGCCAGTGGCAGCGGCGCCTGCTCACTCTGGACAGCCCGGTGGAGTACATCGAATATCCCGGCGTACGCCACAACGCCTGGGACTTGGCATACCGGAACGGCGCCATTTTCGACTGGTTCGGCAAATACCGCCGCAACGCCAATCCGGACCACGTCCGTTTAGTGGCGCGCGACCTTCGCTACGGGGCCGCCTATTGGGTGCGCATCGATGCCCTGGCGCCGGGCGCACTGGCTTCGGTAGATGCGGTGCGTTCCACCGGCGGGGTCCGCGTACAGACGCGGGATGTCGACGCCTTTACGCTGGACACCAGTGCCAAGGCCGTGACTATCGATGGCGCCCCCGTGCGGCTTCGCCCGGCGGCTGCTCTTTCTTTCACCAAAACGCCGCAAGGCTGGATGCAGAGCCCGCCGGGCGCGGCGGCGCTCCAGGGGCCGCTTGTGGAGGCGGTCAACG
>JAPKZC010000057.1 GCA_026394025.1 Candidatus Solibacter sp. | reverse complement strand
GTCATGCCGCGCGGCGGCACCAGGCCCTGCACCCGGAAGTTGGCGTTGTTGGGGTCGCCTCCCGGCGCAAACGTCTTGGACCCGTTGCCCAGGAAGCCGGCCTCGCTGAAGCGTCCCAGGGGATTGGTCAGCGTGATATAGGGCGGCAGGACGCTGTTTTCGCCCTTCTTGAGTGCGACGATAGCGCCCATTGCGGGGTAGACCAGTTCGGCCGTGGGCATGCTGCCGGTCTGCATGATATAGGCCGCCGTCTCGTGGGCGTTATTGCCGTGCGTCATGCTGCGGATGATGGTGAACTTGTCGGCCTGTCTGGCCGACAGGGGCAGCAGTTCGCCGACCACGATTCCGGTGACGTTGGTGGGCACGGGGCGGCGCAGCGGGCCGGTGAAATCCTCACCGGCGTTCGGTTTGGGATCCCAGGTATCGGTCTGGGTGGGACCGCCGGCCATCCAGAGTTGGATCACCGACTTCGCCTGCGGTGCGGCGGCTGTCTGCCCCTTGAGGCGGAACCAATCCGCGGCAGTAAGGCCGATCAAACTGGCGGCCCCGACTCTCAGGAACCCTCTACGACCCGGTATGTCCAGCATGGCTGCACCCGCTTAATGGTTGAACTCAAATTCCTTGGCGTTGACGAGCGCCCAGGCTACATCCTGCACGGCCTGTGCCCGCGCGGCTTTCCTGGCGCCCAGATACTCCAGCAATCGGCTCTTCTCGTCCGCCGTCGGGAAACGGGAAACCGAACTCAGATAGATGTCGTCGAGCACCTCGCCATCGCTCTTCGCCAAAATCCGTTGGAGGCGCGGGCTGGCCGATATTTTGCCTTCGAGTTGCTCCGAGTTGAGCAAATACAAAGCCTGCTTCAGGGTGACGTCGTTATTGCGCTCCTCTTCATAGGGCGTATCGCGCGGCGGCCGGCCGAAGAGGTCCAGGAAACTGCACTCGGTATTTCCGTCGGAGATCTGGGTGGCGCGAAAATTGGCCGGCCAACTGGAGTACGGCTCCGGAATGATGCTGCGGAACTTCTCGCTGGTCCCGGTGAACTGCGAGATGGCGTCCAGCATCTGCTCCGCGCCCAGGCGCTTCACCGTGTAGTGCGAGAAGAGGGTGGTATCGCGCGCGTTCCACTGGTTGGGCTCGCTTGCGAGCTGGTAAGTCCGCGAATTCAGAATCAGGCGGTAGATGTGACGCAGGTCGAACTGGTGTTCGGTGAGTTGGCTCTCCAGGTACAGCAGCAGTTCGGGGTTTCCGGGGGGATTGGTGGGACGCAGATCGTCGGGTTGGTGGACGATGCCCTGGCCCAGCAGCCAGAACCAGATGCGGTTGACGATATTCCTGGCGAAGTAGGGATTGCCCGGCGCGGTGAGCCACTGCGCTAGTTGGCCGCGCGGATCTTCCGCGGCGCCCACCTTGACGGGCGCTCCGGCGCCGGGAAAGCGCGGCTCCACCACGGAGCGAGTGCGCGGGTGCCGCAAGTTGGCGCGCAGGTCCGTATAGACGATTTCTTCCTTCCATTCCTGGGTGGCTTTGTAGTTCACGCGGGCGAAAAACGCGCCGAGACCGAGATCGTCATCCAGTGTCCAGCTCTCTTGGGGGTGGGCGTGGCAACGAGCGCAGCCGATACGCTGGCCCATGAAGACGAGCGCGGTGGTTTCGCCCAGGGTGCGGGCGTCCTTGCTAGGCACGGCTGGACCCACTGGTAGTAGACCGCCACTGCCTTGGGCCACACGCGGACGGGATATTCGCTCTTGATGCGGAGCAGGTCGCCCCACTTCAGCGACCAGAAATCGTTGTACTCATCGCGTGCCAGCAGGCTATCGATGAGTGCGGCGCGATCCGGTTTGGCGAGGAACGCGCGGGCTTCCCCGGCGGTGGGCAGGATGCCGATGGTGTCCAGGTAGACGCGGCGCAGGAAGGTCTCATCGGTGGCAAGCCCCGAGGGCGGGACTCCCATGGCTCTGAGCTTGTTATAAACGAGTTCGTCGATGCGGTTGTTGGCTGCGAGTTTGGGGAAGGGCTTGGGGCCGGGTTGCGGGATGGCGAGGCGCAGGACGGCGGCCTTGCGCTGGTAGGTGACCACGATGGCGGCATCGCCTGCGTCTTCGGCCTTCACCAGGCCATCGGCAGTCACGCTGGCGATTTTCGGGCTTGAAGTGCGATAGCCGGCATCGGGCGTGACGTCGCGCACCTGGCCGTCGGAGAAAATGGCGGTGACCAGGAGGCGTTGGGTCTGCCCTTTAGAGAACTGGCGCTCATCGGGATAGAGCTTGAGGTCCACGATCCGGGCGTTTTCCTTGCTACTCCAGGGCGCGCCGCCATTGAGCCAGGTGAGCAGAATCCCGGTTTCGCGTGCCCCGGTCTTCGCAGCGGGGTGACCGAGCCCTCCGGTAGCCTTGAGGAAGAGGAGGCCGTCGCGCGGGTCGGCACGATTGATGCGGCGCCCGCCGCCGGCTTTGGTGACAGCATCGAAATCCGCCTCGGCATCGCCGCCAAACAGCGAGAGGCGCAGTCCGCCTTTGCCGCGCGCCGCGCCATGACATTGCGCGGTATTGCAGCCGAGCTTGCTCAACAGGGGATGAACTTCGGTCAGAAAGGCGGCCGATTGGGTGCGCGCACCCTTCACGGTGACATGGAGCTTCTGTTTCCTGCCGTTGGCGTTGAGCTCGATATTCGCCTCGCCATCGGCCAGCGGCGTGACCAGGCCAGCCTTGGTGACCGCCGCCACCTTGGAATTCGACGACTTGAAGCGAGTCTGCCCAGTGACATCATGGAGCGAGCCGTCGGTTAGTTTCCCGGTGACTACGATGCGCTGCGATGCCCACTTGCCGGCCAGCACGAAATCTCCGGGGGCGGCCTGAATCCAGGTGAGCTTGAGCTTGGGCTCCTTGGCGGGGGCGAGAACGGTCACGAAGAAAAGGAGGGCAATGGCGCGCACGCCGGTCATGCCTACACCTTAGGGGTGGTGCGGAACATGGCGATGGCTTCGATTTCGACCAGCAGTTCCGGGCGGCAGAGAATGGCCTGGATTCCGGTGGAAGCAGGGACCGGGTCGAGCTCCTGCCGGCGGAAGAACTCGGTCCGCTCCTCGTTGAAGGCCTCGTAATCGCGCTCGATATCGCGCAGGTAGCAGGTGGTACGGACGATATCGTGCCAGGTGGCGCCTTCGGCTTCGAGCAGGCCGGTAATGTTCTGGTAGGTGCGGCGCAACTGAGCGCGGAAATCGCCGACGTGGACGGTGTGCCCGTGTTCGTCGATGGAAGCTGTCCCGGAGATGAGAAGGATGGTGAGACCGTTGAGGTCGATACGCATGCCGCGCACAAAGGAACCTCATTGAGCACCCGGAGGTTGGTAATGGCGCGTTTTTCCACAGGTAGAGCCGCCAGGTTTCGCAGGAGTTCCGCTTCCAGGATCATGCCTAATAATACCTAAATGTACCGTGAAGTTGCTGTAAAACCCAGCACTTACACTATTTTACATGAATGGCGGGGAGTTGGGGAGGGGGGCTATTCCCAGAGAATCGGACTCATTCCCGGAAAATCGCCGCACGGGCTGGGCCCGCTACCGTATAAGTCCAATGCCTTCAGCATATGTGGAATTGGCGCACGACATGCTCGCTTAGTCGATTGCCCTTTGCGGCACCGCGGGTGTCCTCAA
>JAPKZC010000542.1 GCA_026394025.1 Candidatus Solibacter sp. | reverse complement strand
AGTCGCGAAACTTCTTCCCGGCCCGCCGCTTGCGGTTCAGCGGGCGCATTTTCTCCAGATCCGCCGTTCCCGCCGGGTTTGCGTTGAACAGGAACAGCACCAGATTCTGCAATTCATCGGGCAGCTTCTCCACCCAGTCGAAAACATCGCCGTGCAGCAGCATCACCGAAGGCGCCAGCACAAAAGACCGCTGCCAAGCGTCGAAATTGGGAAACCGGTAGAGATCGTAATCGTGATTTCCCAGCAGGAACTGCGCATTGAGATCCGGATCGCGCAGCGCCACCAACAGGCTTGCCTGATCGTTCTGGATTGCCGATGCCGCGCTGGCCTTCGGGTCCAGCCCGTCCACCTGCCGCCACAGATCGAACAGATCGCCGATCTGATACACCACTGCTTCGCCCGCCGGTGCGGAACCGAGTCTCAGGTCGCGCAGCGATTTCACCACCGGCCCTCCGCCCGGCGCGCGGCGGTAATCAGGTGGATGTCCGGAATAAACACGTGCAGTTCGTTCGCCTGCGGGAAATTCAGCCGGTCATCCTGGAGACGCGCCACCAACTGCACGCTGGCGATGGCCCGCAGGCGCCCGAGCAGATCGGAATGCAGGCTCATGGCTTGGCCCTCCGCGCGCTGCGCACCACTACAAGCTCCGTCAGCTGGCTATTCGACTGCCGGAAGATCCAGCAATACTCGCCATCGCACACCGCAATCGGCTCCGGCACCTCCGGCCCCCGGTTGCGCGCATCGATCACCTGGGTCACCGCCGTCCGCTTGCGGAAGATGGGCGCCGCCTGGCAGAGCGCCGCGGCGATGGCGCAAAAATCCGAGGTCGCCAGGTCGGCTCGGACTTTCAAGTTGGCCTGCGCCCCCAGGGCGTCGAGGACCTGCTTATGGCCGGCCGCCTGCGGGTCCGGCGCCGGGTTGCGGCCGAAGCGGTTGCCGCCATGCTCCAGGAAACTCGCCACTTCCCCCCGCGCCGCCTGGTTCAAAGGCAGCGCCACCGCCTGGTCGTGGCTGCGAAACTGCTGTTCGCGCATCGCGATCACCTCCGGGTAGCGGAGCGCGCAACCGGCGAACCCCAGCGCCATTAAGAGCAAGAGCAACGGGTATCTCATCAAAGGGAGTGTACAGGAAACGCCGCGCCGTGCATAGATCAAAAACCTGGAATAAAATCCTTGCCTCCCCGCAAGCTCTGGTGATACGCTAGAGACGACGTGGAATGATTTAGGGCACGTTGAGCCCTGCTAATTGCAACCACGAAAAAAAGTGCTAAAGGCGAGTCGGTCTGTTCGGAAAACATTTCGACCCTGGCGCCTTTCGGCTCCAGGGTTTTTTGTTTGCGCGGGCGGGCCCCCATCGCCGGATGCTGGAGGATTTGATGAGCGTCTGGCCCAAAACACCGCCGGTTACTCCTTCGCTTTCGACTGCCGAGGGAGCCCTGGTTTCCGTCTCGATTCACGTGGAGCCGCACTGCCTGGAATCGCTGCTGGAATCGCTGGCCCTGGTGAGTTTCCCGATTAACCCCCAGATCTATCACGACGCAGCCTTGGTCTACTGCTATCCCGGGGGCCGCGAAGAGACCGAGTCCGTCACCCTGGTGGAATTCCCCGCCTACGAGGGCCGCCTCGATGAAGTGCGCCGCGCCGTGCAATCTTACGGCTTCCAGCCGGACTGTATCCACGCTATCGGCATGCTGGATGATATCCAGTCCGATCTGCAACCGGAGCCCGCCCCCGAGGGTGCGGCATACGTCTCGCGCCATCGCGTGAAACGCCGTCCGGCCGTGGTCTAAGGCGCGCGCCACCCACCAGCCACACCAACTCGCGGGTGGTGCGCCACGGCTTGCCAAGTCCGGTATGTCGTGTGGCGGCGAAACAGACGATGTTTACGTTGTGCAACAGTACTTTTTACGAGTCGATCGCGTTTTGGCGGTTACATGCGCAAAAATTTGCGCCATAATACGTACACAGCGGCACGGTGTTATTAGGAACCCTGGTAATGGTACCCAGATGGATCTCTTGTAGCGGACGGGCGGGGAAGGCGGAAATCTTCGCTTGTGCGTGGATGGTGACAAGCACTTGTCTTTCCGCCCAGGTTCTCATGCCGGCCGCGGGGCCCGGCGGCGCGGTGAGGCTC
>JAPKZC010000985.1 GCA_026394025.1 Candidatus Solibacter sp. | reverse complement strand
GTGGACCACGGACCGGCAGGAGCCGCGTCCGGTCGAAACCGAAATTCAGAAGGATGCTTTAGAACTCCATCTCCCGGTGGTCGCCCAGTACGCCGCCGCGGAACTCGAGATTTAGCCATATGCACAAGAACTGTTCACGCAGAGAGTGGATGCTCCGTACCGCGGCGGCCGTCCCCGCCGCCTGGCTGGCGGGCAGCCCGCTGAGCCGCGCCGCGTCCGCCCCCGCATTGCCGGTGGCGGTGGCCAAATGCAAAACCTATGACGCCGGCGAACTGGTTCCCACCCTGTCCAGGATGTTCGATCAACTCGGCGGGCTGGGCCGCCTGGTCAACGGCAAGACGGTCGGCATCAAGATCAACCTGACCGGAGACACCACCTACCGCCTGGGCTATGCAATGCCGGGTGACACCCACTACACGCATCCGGCAACCATCGCCGCCACGGTCCACCTTTTGGGCCGTGCGGGCGCACGCCGGATCCGCATCCTGGAGTGTCCCTGGTCCACCGCCGACCCAATCGAAGAAGTCGTCTTCCGCGCCAACTGGGAACCGCGCGATATTCTTGGCGCCGCCCCAACCGTTGAGTTCGAAAACACCAACTACCTGGGCCGCGCCCAGAAGTACTCGCGCCTGGTGGTGCCCACGGGCGGCTATATTTATCCCGCCTTCGACCTCAACCACTCCTATGCCGATTGCGACGTCTTCGTTAGCCTGGCGAAGATGAAGGAGCACGCCACCGCCGGCATCACGCTTTCCATGAAGAACTGTTTCGGGCTGACCCCCGCCACAATCTACGGCAGCGGGGCCGGCGTGGACGAACCTTCCGTGCTGCCCAGCGGCGGCCGCGACATGGTCCACAGCGGGCGGCGCCAGCCCTCCAAGAGCGCCCCGCCGGAGAAGGATCCGGCATCTCCCCGCGACGCCGGCTACCGGGTGCCGCGCACCGTGGTGGACCTGGTGGGCGCGCGCCCCATCCATCTGGCCATCGTCGAAGCCGTCCAAAGCATGACGGGTGGCGAGGGACCTTGGATCCAGGGTTGCGCCCCGGCGAGCCCCGGCGTGATCGTTGCCGGCTTGAACTGCGTCAACACCGACGCGGTCTGCATGGGCGTGATGGGCTTCGACCCCATGGCCGATCGCGGCACGCCGCCCTTTGAGACCTGCGATAGCACCCTTCGCCTCGCCGAAGATGCCGGCTTGGGGACGCGCGATCTCCAGCGCATCGAAGATGTGGGCACCCCCATCCTCCAGGCGAAATTTGATTTCGCCGCGCTCCGTCGCGAACGCCGCGCCAATCCCAGGCGCGGCCGCGACTGACCGCTCGCCTGACGCGACACTAAAGTGAAAATTGCCCTGGAGGGGCCTCTCACGAGTGATCCCCGCCCACCGCGCGGCCCTGCATGTTCCAGCAGACAAGCGCGCTTGGCGGCGCACGAAGACTTTCAGCGAGGCGCTCACTAAGGCGGGCATCCACAACGTCTACTTCGAGTCGCCCGGCACGGCCCACGAGTGGCTGACGTGGCGCCGGTGC
>JAPKZC010000345.1 GCA_026394025.1 Candidatus Solibacter sp. | reverse complement strand
GCCTTCTGCTCTCGCCCTATATCGCACGCAAGCTCGGCTCGGAGCGATATGGCATTTGGGCTCTGGTGTTTTCCCTGGTGGAATACCTCTGGTTGTTCGACCTGGGATTCAATACTTCGGTCACTCAATTCGTGGCCAAATACCGGGCCAGGAATGAGCCGGACCAGATCAACCGCGTGATCAACACCGGGCTTCTCTATTTTTGTGGAGTGGCCATTGTGTTCGCCCTCGCCACCCTGCTGGTGGCCTGGCGCGGCGTCGCGCTGTTCCAGATTGCCGACCCGGTCAACCGCCAGGATTTCCGGGCAATGATCCTGATTGTGGGCCTGGGATGGGCGCTGAACTTCCCGTTGCATTTTTTCAGCTCCTGCCTGGACGCCTTCCAGCGCTACGACCACCTCACGCGCACCTGGGTGGCCCAGCTCCTCATCCGCTCGGTGGGTTGCGCGCTGCTGTTGTATTTTGGCTTCGGCCTGAAGGAATTGGGCGCGGTGGTGGTCTTGGGGCAACTGGTGGGTAACGGGCTCGCCATGCTGGCCTTCCGCTCGGTGTTCCCGGAGATGCGCCTTTCTTTGCTCTACGTGAAGTTCGCGCTGGTCAGGGAGATGTGGGACTACGGCGTTCACTCCTTCGTCGCCAACATTTCCAATCTGTTGTTGAGTCAGGGCGCGCCCGTCATGATCGGCCATTTCCGCCTGGCGTCGTTCGTGGGTTACTACACGTTTCCCGCCCGCCTGCTGGGTTACTCGGTGGAGGCCGTGACCCGGGTAGGATTCGTCACCCGTTCTAACGTGGTGGAAATGCAGGCCAAGGGCGACGAGAAGGCCGTCTACAGCTTGGGCATCTACCTGAACCGTTACTGCGTGACCCTGTTCCTGCCGCTCGTCATCTTTCTTCTGGTCTACGGAACTGAACTGCTTCGCCGCTGGGTGAACCTGGAATTCGCCATCGCATGCGGACCTTTGTTGCCGGTGATTTCGCTCACCACCATGTTCGCTGTTGCCGGGCAGTTCAACTCCACCTCCATGCTCTACGGCTTGAGCCGTCACGATCGCATGGCGAAGGGCCTGCTGGTGGAGGCTCTCCTCGGATTGCTCGGCATCTGGCTGGTGCTGCCGCACTACGGCATCCTCGGCGTGGCCTGGGTGGTGGGCATGCTGGCTGTCCTGAACCGCGGCCTTTATGTGCCATGGCTGGTCTGCCGTGCCTTGGATTCCTCGTTCCTCGGCTATATGCGGGGTATCTACTTACGTCCGGTGCTGGTGGCCATTCCGGTGCTGTTGCTCGCCCAAGGGCTGAAAGCCGCCGGCGTGAGCGGGCAGACCTGGCCCCAGTTGATCCTGATGGGGGGCTTCACCTGCGCCGTCTTCTTCCTTCCGGCCTTTTTCACCTGCGTTACCCGCGAACACCGTAAGCTGATGCTGCACTCCGTGGCCGGGATGGCGGGGCGCCTGTTCCCCGCTAACACTTCGCCGGCAGAGTAGGAGAGAGGGACTCCCTGCGGCAAGACCCACTCTTCCCTCGTCGAACCGGACAAGCGGATTTCCCGGCATCCGGCTCTCCTGAAAGCGTCTCGCCCCAGAATTCCCTTCAATTCGCAAGATCAGCCAGGCTCAGCCGGGTGTACCAGAGGCGCGGAGACAAACCTCTGAAATCTTCCCGGGCCTTTCTTTCAGTCTTTGCTTTGCGAGTGGCTTGTCTTTGAAGTAAGCTTCGGAGATGCCCGCCCAAGACTCAGGGGACATGCCCCCGCCACCATTGACGGCGCTCACTGAAGACGAGCGCCTCTTCCAGACCACGGTGCGAAAGTTCGCCCGCGAACAGATTCGCCCCTTCGTGCGCGAAATGGACGAGGCCGGCATCTTCCGCAAAGACATCATCCAACAGTTCTTCGACATGGGCCTGATGGGAATCGAAATCCCCGAGGAATACGGCGGCCAGGGCGGCACTTTCTTCCAGGCCATTCTCGCGGTGGAAGAGCTCTCCGCCGTGGACCCCTCGGCCGGCGTCATCGTCGACGTGCAGAACACCATCTGCAATAATGCGCTGCTCCGCTGGGCCACGCCGGAACAGAAATCCAAATACCTGCCCCGCCTGGCCGGGAACATGGTCGCCTCCTACGCGCTCTCCGAAGCCGGGTCGGGCTCCGACGCCTTCTCCATGACCACGCGCGCCGAAGATCGCGGCGACCATTTCCTGCTCAACGGCCGCAAACTGTGGATTACCAACGCCGCCGAGGCCGGCTTCTTCCTGCTCTTCGCCAACGCCAATCCCGAGGCCGGCTACAAAGGCGTCACCGCATTCCTGGTGGAGCGCGATTTCCCCGGCTTTCAGGTGGGCAAGAAAGAGGACAAGCTCGGCCTGCGCGCGTCCTCCACCTGCGAACTGCTCCTGGACAACTGCCGGGTCCCCCGCGAAAACGTCATGGGCGATATCGGCAAGGGCTACAAGATCGCCATCGAAACTCTCAACGAGGGCCGCATCGCTATCGGCGCGCAGATGGTCGGCCTGGCCCGCGGCGCGCTCGATCACGCCATCGCCTACGCGCGCGAACGCAAGCAGTTCGGCAGACCCATCGGCGAGTTTCAAGGCGTCCAATTCGATCTCGCCAAGATGGCCATCCAGGTGGAAGCCGCCCGCCTCCTGGTCTACAACGCCGCCCGCCTGCGCGACGCCGGACTCCCCTTCCTCGCGGAAGCGGCCATGGCGAAGTATTATAGTTCTGAGATCGCGGAACAGGTGGCGTCCAAAGCCATCGAGGTCCATGGCGGGGTCGGCATCACTCGGGATTACCCCGTCGAGAAGCTCTATCGCGATGCCAAGATCGGGCGCATCTACGAGGGAACCAGCAATATCCAGCTCGTGACCATCGCGAAGAAACTATTGGGCAAGTGAGTCCGTCTCTCCACTTGGGGGAATTATGCGCGTAATCGTTCTCTCCGCGGCTTTCGCGGCTTTGTGCCTGCCTGCCTGGGCAGCCGACGACGTCAACCCGGCCGAAATCATACGGAAATTCGCCGCCAAGGAACTCGAATTCCAGCAGGCGCGCAATAACTATACCTATCGCCAGAGCGTGAAGATGGAGGAAGTCAACGGCGGCGGGAAATGGGAAGAGGTGGACGACATCATCTTCACCCCGGAAGGCAAGCGAATCGAAAAGGTGGTCTATGCCCCGGTCATCAGCCTCCGCCACATCAGCCTGTCGCCCGAAGACGTGCAAGATCTGCGCAACGTGCAACCCTTCGTGCTCACCACCCCCGAGATTCCGGAGTACGATATCCAGTACCTTGGCAAGGAAAAAGTCGACGATATCGGCTGCTACTCCTTTTCGGTCAAGCCCAAGAAGATGGTCCAGGGGAAACGCTACTTCGAAGGCCAGATCTGGGTGGACGATCAGGACTTGCAGATCGTCAAGACCTACGGCAAAGGCGTCGGGCTGCTCAAGCGCAACTCCGACCAGGCCTTCCCCAAGTTCGAGACTTACCGCGAACAGATCGACAAGAAGTACTGGTTTCCCACCTACACCCGCGCCAACGATACCCTGCACTTCAAGAGCGGCGAAAACGTTCCCATCCGCATGACGGTGAAGTATCAGGATTACAAGAAGTATGAAGGCCGCTCCAGCATCAAGTACGGCGAGGTGGTTGACGACAGTAAGACGGGGAAAACCCCACCCACCGCCCCGCCGGCGACCAAGAAACAGTAGGGACGAGCCGAGCCCTGCTCATCGTCCGCCAAAAGAGTTTATGGTAGGAATGACGTGTTGAGTCTCCCTCCTATGAACGGACTACAAAGAACGCTCTCCCTGCTCTTGGCCCCCTCTGTGTGGCTGGCCGCCAACGCCGCCGCGCAATCGAGCTACAGCCTCCGCTCGCCCGACAAGAGAATTGAAGTGAGAATCCGCGCCGGCAGCCGCATGCAGTATGACGTGCTGATGAACGGCAAGACGCTGCTCCAGGATTCCGTCATGTCCATCCGCATCGACCAGACCACGCTGGGCCGCGATGTGAAGGTCAAATCCGCCAGGGAACGCAGCGCCGATCAGATGCTGGACCCGCCGGTGCGCCAGAAGTTCGCCAGGATTCGCGACCGCTACAATGAGTTGCGCCTCGATACCGAAGATGGCCTCGCCGTGGTCTTCCGCGCCTATAACGAAGGCGTGGCGTATCGCCTGGAGACCGCGCTGCCCAAGGCGCAGGTGAAGGTCTACAGCGAGGAAGCCGTCTTCCAGTTTGCCGCCGAGCATACCGTGTTCTATCCCGAGGAGGAGAGCTTCTTCTCGCACAATGAACGGTCCTACCTGCCGCGCAAGATGGGGGCGATCGCTCCGGCGACGCTCGGCTCGTTGCCCGCGGTGGTGGATGTGGGCGGGGTCAAGGTCGCAATCGCCGAATCCGACGTGGAGGACTACCCCGGGCTGTGGCTGCGCGGCGCTAGCGGCAACGCCCTGACCGCGGCGTTTCCGCCTTATCCGCTGAAGGAGACGCTGGAGAAGGATCGCGACTACAAGGTCACCCAAGCCGCCGACTACATCGCCGTCACCAAGGGCACGCGCACGTTCCCGTGGCGGCTCATGGGCATCGCCGAAAAGGATGGCGACCTGATCACCAACCCGCTCGTCTGGCTGCTCGCCAAGCCCTCGCAGGTGCGGGACACGTCGTGGATCAAGCCCGGCAAAGTGGCGTGGGACTGGTGGAATGCCAACAATGTCTACGGGGTGGATTTCAAATCCGGCGTCAACACGCAAACCTACAAGTACTACATCGATTTCGCCGCCAAGTATGGTCTGGAGTACATCGTGCTGGACGAGGGCTGGTACAAGCTAGGCAACGTGCTCGCGGTGGTGCCGGAAATCAACATCGAAGAGCTGATGGCCTACGGCAAACAGAAGAACGTCGGGATTATCTTGTGGGTGGTCTGGAAGACGCTGGCCGATCAGCAGCAGCCCGCGCTCGACCAGTTTGCCAAATGGGGCGCCAAGGGCATCAAGGTGGACTTCATGCAGCGCGACGACCAGTTGCTCATCAACTTCTATCACGAGCTTGCCCGCGAGACCGCCCAACGCAAAATGCTGCTCGATTTTCACGGCGCGGTGCGCCCGGCAACCATGACGCGAACCTGGCCCAATCTCATCTCTACCGAGGGCGTCAAGGGCATGGAGTGGAGCAAGTGGAGCGCGGATTCCAATCCGGCGCACAATGTCGCCCTGCCCTTCACCCGCATGTTTCTCGGCCCCATGGATTTCACGCCGGGCGCCATGCTGAATGCCACCAAGGCCGGCTTCGCCCAAGTCTTTGACCGGCCCATGGCCATGGGCACACGCTGCCATCAACTGGCCATGTACGTAGTCTTCGAAAGCCCGCTCCAGATGCTGGCCGACAGCCCCTCCAACTACCTGCGCGAACCTGAAGCCATGGAGTTCCTCTCCGCCGTGCCCAGCGTGTGGGACGAGACGCGAGTGCTGGATGCGAAGATCGCGGAGTACGTAGTGGTGGCCCGCCGCAAGGGCAGCGACTGGTACATCGGCGCCATGACCAACTGGACGCCCCGCGAACTGGAGATCGACCTCGGGTTCCTGCCCGCTGGAAGCTTCCGCATGGAGAGTTACCAGGACGGTGTCAATGCCGGCCGCATGGCGAGCGACTACAAGCTGGTCAAGAGCCCGGTGAAGGCAGACGCCCGCATGAAGATCCGCCTCGCCGAAGGCGGCGGTTGGGCCGCGCGGATACACCCGTAGGACCGCAAGCGCCTCCCCAGCCCTGAAATCGGCCCTGTGCAATGCCAGCTACACAACTTGCGACCATCGCTGCTGATCCTGAATGGGTTGTTTACATTGGCACGGTAGAGCTCTGCAATGTGCCGGGTAACCCTTTGCGGTGCATGGACAAAGGGCGTGCACTTCAGATGAATGCCCAGAGCTAAACTACATCGAGATGCTCTCGCGCCGGGCGTAACGTGCCGCCATGAGAGCGCTACCTCGGGTGGGTGAATTCGTTGGCGTGGGGGATCAGCCGGAAGTAGATCTCGCTGGACAAATCGGTCCGCCAGTAACCCGCCCACTGCGCCAGGCCGCAGATGCCCAGGAACAGGACCGCCACACCCGCCGCCATCGCCCAGGCGGGCACAGGGCGCCGGCGGGGCGCCGCCATCGTCAGCGCCCCCGCCGCCGGGCACTCCGCCACGCACTCCAGGCAGCCGATGCACTCCGCCGATTTGATGGTGATCAGCTTATCCACCGGCAGCGCCGAAGGGCACGCTTTGGCGCACTTGGCGCAATCGATGCAAAGCGCTTCTTCGCGCCGGATGCGCAGCGGGCTCGCCAGGGAGACCAGTCCCATCAAGGCCCCGTACGGGCACAGGTAGCGGCACCAGAAGTTCTGCACGAACACCGAAGCCAGCACCAGCAGCGCCACCACCGTGCCACCCGTCAGGCCCATGAACCGGAAGAAGTTGAGCATCTTCACGTCGTCCACGATGCCATACGGACCTTCCAGAAAGGCGCGAATCGCCGGCACCGACATGGAACCCACCGCATACAGGAACAAGGCGAGCAGTAAGTACTTCAGGCTGCGCAACCCCACGTCCAGCTTACGCGGCAGGCGGAAATTGCGTCCAAAGGTCTGGCGTCCCAGCTTCCACAGGTACTCCGAGGCGGTCCCCACGGGACACAGCCAGCCGCAGAAGCTCTTGCGAAAGATCCAGGAGGCGGCCAGAAAGGCGATCAGCAGGAACATCCCGGCGGGGTGCAGGCGAGGCATTTGTCCGCTGGCCAGAAGTACCTTTAGATTCATCATCGAGGCGATCGGCAACCAGCCTTCCACCCCCGGAGGCCGCCCCGCCCATACGCTGCGCCCGCCGGTCTCGTAGTACCGCACAAACAGGTAGAATTCGATGCCGATCCAGACGTTTAGCGCGAAGAATGCCACTTGCACCCAGCGCCGTAGAGTCTGCGAGTGGTCCGGTTCGGCGCGCCGGACCAGTTTCCTGCGGATCGGTGTCGGCGGCGAAGCGACAACGGGGGCCATGTCTCTACCTCTAACCTAAGACTAGTCTGTAGAAAAATGCGGCGCTGTGACTCAAGTCACCACTACCCGCTTTGCCCAGGTTGCATAAAGGCTTCCCCGCTCCGTCGCCGTCAAAGGCGTCGGATCGGGGCTGGGCTGGTCTTCCAGGCAACGATTATTGAGGTAGCAATCCAGCTTCTGGCGCATCGCCGCCCGCCCGCGGTGGAGGCGGGTCTTGACCACGTCCGTGCCCAAATCCAAAATCTGCGCGGTCTCTTCCGTGGTTAACTCCTCCAGGTCGCGCAGCAGAACCACGGCGCGATACGAAGGTGGCAATTCCACGATCACCCGGTCGATCACGGCGCGGAGTTCAGAGCGCAACAGTGCTCCCTCCGGCACGCGCCTGGAATCGGGAACTTCGTCCGAGGGCGGTAATTCGTCCAGGGAGAGTTCGTGGGCAGGCGCAAAGACGCTCTTGCGGCGCTGCATCAGACACACGTTCCGGGCGATACGGAATACCCAGGCGCGGACGCGCTCCGGCTCGCGCAACTGATCGAAGCTCTCGAACACCTTCAGCAGCGTCTCTTGGGCCACTTCTTCGGCGTCTTCCGGGCTGCCGCACATCAGCCAGCTGTAGTGAAACACCTTCGACCGGAAATGCCCGACGAACGCTTCGAACGCATTCGCCTCTCCGGCCAGCAGCGCGCGCGCTAGTTCGGTTTCACCCAACTTGTCCACGCCCCGATTGTAGCGCCTTGGGCCAGGGCGAAGTTGTTTGCTACCATCACGAGGGGCGGCGGGTTCCGGTGCGCGCCTTGACTTTCGCATCTCCGGTAATTTATTCTGTCGATTCGCTTTGGCCACGCGCCAAGGGCGTTCTACGTATGCAGGAAAATGCCAGCCATAGACCCGAGGCCGTCGAACGGTTTCTGGACTCGACTCTGGAAAGTGTCGACTCTGCCGAAGAACTGGCGGTCGGCATGGCCCAGCGCGCCGGAATGGACGAAGACGGTCTGCTGCAGATCGGCATGGCGATTCGCGAGTCCGTGGTGAATGCCGTGGTTCACGGCAACCGGTACAATGCCCACAAGAAGGTTCGCTTCGCGGTGGCCTCCGACGGGCAGCAGTTCACGGTCCGCGTCGGCGATGAGGGCGAGGGCTTCGACTTCAATTCGATCCCCGACCCTCTGGCCCCGGAAAACCTGCTGCGTACTTCAGGACGGGGCATTTTCCTCATCCGGTCTTTCATGGACGATTTCCAGATGCGGCGTCTGGCGTCCGGCGGGACCGAAGTAACTTTAGTGAAGAATTTGGTGTCTAAGTAGATTCTGTGGTTTCAGCTAGGAGGAATATTCAGTGAGCGTAAAGTTAAGTGCTCGGCAGGTGGGCGACGTAACGGTGATAGACGTAGCGGGGCGAATCACGCTGGGCGAAGGCTCCAGCGTTCTCCGCGACGCACTGCGCGATCTGGTGAGCAAGAACCAGAAGAAGATTCTGCTCAACCTGGGCGACGTGTCCTATATCGACAGCTCCGGAATCGGCGAACTCGTATCCGGATTCACAACGGTGACCAACGGCGGCGGCGCGTTGAAGTTGCTCAACCTCAACAAGCGGGTCAAGGACCTGCTACAGATCACGAAGCTCTACACAGTCTTCGATGTTCACGAAGACGAGGCGGGCGCCATCCGCAGCTTCGCGTAAGGCAGACCAACCGTCCCCGACCCTGAGGGTACCCTCTGGGTCGGGAACGGTTGGTTTTATCCTCCACCCACGAACTGAACGATTTCGACCTTCGCACCGGTGTGCAGAACCGTCTCGGACCAGTGCGGTTGCTTCACAATCCTTCGGTCCAACTCCACCGCCACGCGTGCCGGGTCCAGTTCCATCTGCTGCAATAAACCCAGAACTGTCAGCCCTTGATGGGCACTGTGCGGCTCTCCGTTGACCGTGATCTCAATCATGTTCGGTTGACACCCCTGTTTTCAAACCATTATAGTCAGATTTGACTCCTCTCCCAACGTGGAACACGCATGCCTAAGTCCTACACTGAGTTGTATTTCCCTGTCCTGCTCCAAGCTCTCATCGCGATGGGGCTGGCGGCCGGACTGTTGACCGTTTCGTACCTCCTGGGCAAAAAGGTGCGCAATCGCTTCAAAGACATGCCCTACGAATCCGGTATCGTGCCTACGGGCGATGCGCGGCACCGCTTCAGCGTGAAATTCTACCTGGTGGGCATGCTCTTCATTTTGTTCGATATTGAAGCGATATTCCTGTATCCCTGGGTGGTGGTGTATCGCGATCTCAAGATGTTCGGCTTTTACGAGATGCTGATCTTCGTAATTTTGATCCTTTCGGGATTTTTCTACATCTGGAAGAAGGGCGCTCTCGATTGGGCCGAAACCGGACGCTCCGGGCGGAAGTAGAAATACCACCATGCTACCCGATCATTTGAAAGAGCATTCCGCGGCCCTGGCCGTGGACGCATTTGATGCCGACGCGGTCAAGGCCGGAAAGTTCCAGCACGGCGAATTGACCCTGGAAATTGCCCCCGGCAAGATCGCCAGCGTCTGCGGATTTCTCAAGTACGATCAGAAATTCGTCCGCATCAGCACGGTTACCGCGGTGGACCGTTACCCGGCCGAACCGCGCTTCGAGATTGTCTACCACCTGCACTCGATCGAGCACAATCAGCGGTTGCGCCTGAAGTGCCGCCTCCCGGGCGCGGACGCCGCCATTGATTCCGTCACTGGAGTCTGGCGCGGCGCCGGCTGGTATGAGCGCGAAGTGTTCGACCTCTTCGGCGTGCGCTTCCTCAACCATCCCGATTTGCGCCGCATCCTCCTGCCGGACGACTGGGAAGGGCATCCGTTGCGCAAGGATTACCCCATCACGGGGCAGAGGGTTTAGCATGCCTTTTCAGAGACTCACCAAGCTATTGGTAGTCCGCTCCCCTCGAAGCGAGATCACGTCATGAGCGAATCGGGCGTTCCGGAATTGGCAGTGGCGGATCTGGAGCGGGAGGAGGCGCCGGGCGGCGGCCGACGCATGGTCCTCAACATGGGGCCGCAGCACCCTTCCACCCACGGCGTGCTGCGCCTGCTGCTGGAATTGGATGGCGAGACGATCGTCTCCTGCCAGCCGGACATCGGCTTTCTGCACACCGGCATCGAAAAGGAATTCGAGGTCAAGAACTACCAGCAGGCGGTCACCTTGACAGACCGCGTGGACTACCTGGCGCCGCTCTCCATGAACCTGGGCTACTGCCTGGCGGTGGAGAAACTGCTGCAACTGGAAATCCCGCCGCAGGCCCAATGGATGCGCGTGATGCTCACCGAACTCACCCGCCTCAACAGCCATCTGGTGTGGCTGGGCACGCACGCTCTCGATATCGGCGCCATGACGGTGTTCCTCTACTGCTTCCGGGAGCGCGAGGAGATCCTGAAGATCTTCGAACAGTTCAGCGGCCAGCGCATGATGACCAGCTACTTCCGTATCGGCGGGCTGGCCCTGGAACCGCCGCGCGGATG
>JAPKZC010000987.1 GCA_026394025.1 Candidatus Solibacter sp. | reverse complement strand
TCGGCCGGCGTGTGAGCGCTCAGGGCGCCGGTGGGGCAAGCCTCCACGCAGGCCGGCGTCGGACGGTCGCCGCACACGTCGCAGCGCACCACGCGGTCTCGAGCCCGGTCGGGCCGTATGCCGAAAGGACACACCGTCAGGCACATGTAGCAGGCCACGCAACGCGCATCGTCCAACGTCACGCGGCCGGTGGCCGGGTCGCGCTGCAGTGCCCCGCTCTTGCAGGCAAAGGCGCACAACGGCTCCAGGCACTGTTCGCAACGCAGCGCTTCCACGCCGTCGGTACCGCCAGCCACCACCACGCGCCGTTTGGGCGGAAACTCCTCGGCGATGGCGGCCTCAAGCGTGCCGCTTGCGGAATGCGCTACCGAGCAGGCCAGTTCGCAGCCACGGCAGGCCAGGCAATGTTCGCGATGGAAAACCAGGACGGGCCGCATGTTATTCCTCCGGGGGTCTCAACTGGCTCCGTTCCTGAGCCTTGCCGCAGCCGAGCGATGCCAGACCGGTAGGTTGCACGTAGGTGGACACGCTGCGGAACGCTCCGGACCCGTTGGTGCGCACGCCGTCCTGGTACATCATGGGCGCCAGGTTCAGCGCCTTCCGCTTGCTGTCGAGGTGCATGAGGATCCCCAGCGCGGCCTCTTCAATATCGTTGGTGAATAGGAACCGCCCGCCGGTTTCCCGTTCGACGTCCTGCTCCAGGTACTGGCGCACCACCCGGCTTCCGGCCACCCGCGGCACCGGTGTGAACGCGGTGAAGACGCCCGACGCCACCGCGTAGAGCCCAATCGTGATGGCCTTCTCGCTCATCGCTTCCGGCGCAGCCGCGGCAATCGGCAGTTCCGAAAGATCGCCGCCGATACCACCCTCCGCCACCAGCGCCGTGCACACCGCGAGGATGCGCGAGTTATCCACGCAACTGCCCAGGTGCAGAACCGGCGGCACGCCCACCGCGGCGCACACTTCCCGGAGCCCCGGACCGGCATATTCGAGCGCCGCTTCCGGCCGCAACAAGCCCGCCTTGGCGCTGGCGATGGCACTGCACCCGGTCTGCACCACCAATACGTCCTGCGCCAACAGGCGCCGCACCAGCGCCAGGTGAAGACTGTCCTGGCAGATGCGTGCCGTGTTACAGCCCACCACCGCCACCACGCCGCGTATGCGGCCCGCGGCGATGGCGTCGATCAGCGGCCGGTATCCGGCGCGGAATCGCCCGCCCAGGTACTGCGGCAGGTTCTCGTTGGTGAAGCCGGCCACCAGGTCCATGCGGTGCCCCGGAATGTGTACCCGCGCCGGGTCGCGCCGTCCGAACGCTTCCACCGCGCGGCCGACAATTTCTCTCGCGGTCCGCCTGGCATCGCGCGTCTCGAACCCGATGTGCTCCGCGCCCGGCACGTGGGCCTTGGCCGAAGTGGTGACCACCTTGGTGTGATGGCAGGCGGCCAGTTGGGGAAGTGAAGGCATGACGCACTGCACGTCCACCACCATCAGGTCCACCGCGCCGGTGAGCAGCGCCAACTCCTGGTGCAGATAGTTGCCCGCGATCGGCATGCCCTGCCGCATCAGGATTTCGTTGGCCGTGCAGCATATGCCCGCGATGTTGATGCCTTCGGCGCCGGCCTGGCGGGCCAGCCCCAGCATGTCGCTCTCGCGGCTGGCCGCCACCAGCATCTCGCTCAAGACCGGCTCATGGCCGTGCACCAGGATGTTGACCTGCTTCTCTTCCAGCACCCCCAGGTTGGCGCGCGAGCGTATGGCCATCGGCCCGCCGAAGAGCACGTCCTGTACGTCGGTGGCCATCATGGAGCCGCCCCAGCCATCGGAAAGGGCGGCGCGCATGGCGGCGCGCAGGAGCGCTACCGGGTCCGATTCCACGCAGTGATGCGTGCGGTGCAGCAGTTCCACCACCTCGCGGTCGATGCCGCGCGGCGTGATTCCCATCTTCGCCCATCGCCGGCGCTGCTCTTCGGGGGCGCGCCGCACCGGAATCAGCGGGCCGTCCTGCAAGCCGAATTGCTCGGCCATGCGTGCGCCCAGGTCCGCCGCCACCTGGCGCTGAGGCCGGTTGGCGGATACCACGCCCCATTCGGCCGCCAGCGCCAGCAGCTTTTCGGGGTTGGAGATGGCGTATCCCGACGCGCCGCCGCCCGCGGCCGCGCCGCGAAAAACCTCCACTACTTCGCGCCCGTGGTCGCTGTGCGCCGCCGCGCCGCACGCCACGGCGCGCGCCAGGTTGCGGGCGACAATCAGGTGCGCGTCGGCGCCGCACGCCCCCACCTGCGCCCCTTCGCCGAACGGATCGATGCGGCATGGCCCCATGTAGCAGACGTCGCAGCACAGCCCGAGTTCGCCGAAGCCGCAGAGCGGCTTCAGGTCGTCGTGACGGTCCCAGACGGTTTTGGCGCCCAACTCCTCGGCGCGGATTAGCATTTCCCGCGCGGCGGGGTCGGCGGAACGGTTCTGTGGATTCGGCATATCTTCAATCTCCGAGTAATCCGGCAATGCGCAGCATTTCCCGATGAAATGGCCGCGCGCGGTCGATCTGCCCCGTGCGGGCCTCCAATTCCAGTTCGCGGTCGGCGC
>JAPKZC010000392.1 GCA_026394025.1 Candidatus Solibacter sp. | reverse complement strand
GATCCGTGCGTAGTCCTGAAAAACCGATTCGCTGAGAGCCCTGCCGTCGATGAACGTCCGCTGTCCGGGCCACAAGCGCCAGATCAGGTAGCCGCCGTACTCATAGGTATTGAACATCGGCTGGGTGACGTGGTGCAGGGCCAGAAAATCGGCCGCGCCTTTGGGGACTTTCCACTCGGCGGCGCGTAACTGGAAGAAACTGCCGCGCACCACGCCGGCCCCGAGTGCAACGGCAAGCAGCGCCGCCAGCACATAGGGCGCGGCCGCGGGCAAGCGGAATTTCCACGGCAGATAAGTCGCGATCATGATGGGCGCCACCAACGCCGCCAGGATGGTGTTCCGCTGCGCGGCCAAGGCGGCCGCGGCGAAGGCCGCGAAGATCAGCCAGTCGGCGAGGCGCACGCGGCGGCGCGCCCAAACCAGAACCGCGGCGGCCACCAAGAGCAGCACGGAGAAGGCGCTGAGTGGCCAGAGCGAAGGCCGCGCCCACTCGATCAGCCGCGATGTCAGGTAACTGCTCCGGTAATCCAGCAGCGTGCGAAAAATCTCGAATCCGTTGGGATTCAGTCCGGACCCGAGCACGCTGAGTCCGCCCGCCAGCCATAACGCGGGGTCGCGCCGCCGCGACACCAGCGATTCCGCGCACCACGCGGCCAGCACCACCCATCCCAGGAAGTAGCCGCCGTGGCAGTTCGCCCACACGGCAAACAGGGGCGGCAGCAGCCACAGGCAGCGGCGGAATTCGAGGATGGCGAGGGTCGCCCCGAGCAGCAGCCAGGTGAAATGATAGGGGCGGTCCAGGGCGAAGCCCTGTGCCACGCTGGCGGCGGCGAGGGTGGCGGCCAGGGCGCCGTAAACGCTGCCGCGGCGCCGCCACGCAATCAGCCCGACGAGGGCGCAAAACACGGTCAACGTGATGGCCCGGGCCGCCACTATTCCCGCGCTCCCGCCGGCACGCCACACGGCGTAGAAGATCACCTGCGCCAGCCACTCGTGGGTCAGGTTGAACTGGCGCGTACGGGTTTCGCCGGGGTAGGAATCCCTCGCGGTGGCGGTGGTCCAGGCAAACGGGTCGGGCGAGGGAAGGGCATGTTTCTCCACGATGTACTGGCCGGTGCGCAGGTGCCACCAGAAATCGGAATCGTATACTTCGGGCGAGAAAAGCCCGAGCAGCAGAATCGCACAGAGGGCGAGCAAGAGCGCGCGCGGTGCGCCGCACAGGGCGGGCGCGGATGGCTGCGGGATGGGTAGGGCGGGACGCGCGGGCATGGGCGTTTACCGGACCGGTAACCAGGGACGGCGAGCGAACCCCACGACCCATCATAATGCAGTGCGGCCGTCAAACGTGCGAACCGAAACAGAAGTCACCAGTGGCCGAAAGATACGTCGCCCGTGCCGCTCGCGTTGACGTACGATGGGACCGGTCGTTAAAGCGCAAGAGACACTTAACAGCGGTCGCCCTCTCCTCGTTACATCCCCAAGATGGGCGGCCGCCTTTTTCCCTC
>JAPKZC010000571.1:10857-12778 GCA_026394025.1 Candidatus Solibacter sp. | reverse complement strand
GCTCCGTGGAGCGCAGGTTCGCGGCCGACGAAATGCTTTTTTGGGAAGGCGAGCCGTGCATAGGTGTCTTCCTGCTGACCCAGGGTAGCGCCAAAATCTTCAAAACCTCCGCCACCGGCCGTGAGATGATGCTCTCGCTGGAAACGGCGCCCTGCACCGTGGCCGAACTGCCGTTATTTGACGGCGGGCCCTATCCGGCGTCGGTTCGCGCGGTGGGGCCAGTGCTGGCGCTGTTCATCAACAAGAACGATTTCCATCAGGTCTGCCGGCAGTTCCCGGATGTCGCGCTCAAGCTTTTGGCGGTGGTGGGACGGCGCCTGAGGCATCTGGTGGGCGTGGTGGAGTCAATGACGTTCGGCAGCGTCACGCAACGTCTGGCGCGGCTCCTGTTAGATATCTCCGCGCACGCCGGCGCCGACGAGTTTGACCTGACACTGACCCATCAGGAACTGGCGTCGCGACTGGGCACCGTGCGCGAAGTGGTGTCCCGCAACCTGGCGCGTTTCCGCGCCGAAGGTGTGGTGCAGATTCAGGGACACCAGTTGCGCATTGTGGACCGCGAGAGCCTGGAACGCGAAGCCGAAGCGCAGGGGTGAGTGCGGGCGGCGGGATTTGTTACCTGCAAGTACCGCAGAGTCTGCATTGATCCCGCATCTGGAACAACGGTATCAGCACCCTGCAAGGTGCGAGAGGCCGATGGGGCGTGGGCCGCGGACCAGGGGGTCCGCCCCACCACCTTAGATAGGGGTTTTTTCGACCCGGCGCGGAGTCTCGGTAGCTGCCCCCACTACAATGAAATCAGTGGCGAAACATCTGCTCCTGTTTGCGGCGACGACGGGGTACCAGATCCGCGTGTTCGCGGATGCGGCGCGGCGGCTTGGGGTGGATGTTACCCTGGCGACGGATCGCTGCCACATTCTCGACGACCCATGGGGCGACCGCGCCATTGCGGTGAAGTTCGATCAGATTGAGGAATCGCTGAAGGCACTGCGTGGCTTGCGGGTGGATGGGGTGGCGGCGGTGGGAGACGGTCCGGCGGTGCTGGCGGCTGCCGCCGCGGAGATGCTCGACGTGCCATTCCACCCCGCGGCGGCGGCGCGCGCTTGCCACGACAAGCACATCTCGCGCCAGTTGTTTCAGGCGGCGGGGATGCGCGTGCCCGCTTTTTTTCGCGCGAGCTTGTCGGATGACCCGGCGGCCCTGGCCGCCCGTGCACCGTACCCTTGCGTGTTGAAGCCGCTAGGGCTCTCGGGTAGCCGCGGTGTGATCCGCGCCAACGCCGCGGACGAGTTCATGGCGGCGTTCCGGCGGATTGCCAGGATCGGCGAACGCGATCTACAGGTGGAGAGCTACATTCCGGGGCGCGAGTTCGCCGTCGAGGGGCTGATCACGGGCGGGAAACTCCAGACCATCGCCATTTTCGATAAACCGGATCTGCTGGAGGGGCCGTTTTTCGAGGAGACCATCTATGTCACGCCCTCGCGCGAAACGGCGGCGGTGCAGGCGGCGCTGATCGAAACCACCGCGCAGGCGGCAACGGCGCTCGGCCTGCGACATGGGCCGGTGCATGCCGAACTGCGCTACAACGACGAAGGCGCCTGGATCCTGGAAGTGCACGCGCGGCCCATCGGCGGGCTGTGCGCGCGTGCCATCCGGATGGCCGACGGGATTCCGCTGGAGGAGTTGATTCTGGTGCACGCGCTCGGCGGCAATGTGTGGATGGCACAGGTAGACGGGCCGGCATCGGGCGTGATGATGATTCCCGTCCCGCGCCCGGGCGGGGTCTATCAGAGCGTGGAAGGAATGGAGCGCGCGCTGTCGGTGGCCAATATCGAGGACGTCACCATTACGGCGACGGAGGGGCAGTTGCTGATTCCTCTCCCGGAGGGGTCCAGCTACCTGGGGTTCATTTTTGCGCGGG
>JAPKZC010000571.1:4439-10831 GCA_026394025.1 Candidatus Solibacter sp. | reverse complement strand
TGCGCTGCGGCGGTCGCACGCGGAACTACGGTTCCACATTGCGACCGCGCTGGAAACGTTTAGCCCTTCGATTTAGGCGCGACGAAATCGGGCGGCAGCTGCGCACCCTCGCCGAAGAAATACTTGTCCATTTGTTCGATGATGAATTCCTGGGCCTGTGTGGTGCCTAGGTTGAGCCGGTACTCGTTCATCAGTATCTTCATGTGCTCCACCCACATCTTCCAGGCGTCCTTGGAAACGTTGTCGAAGATCTTCTGTCCCAGCGGGTGGCCTTCGAACGGGATTTCGTCCATGCCCTCCATTTCCTTCTGGAACTTCACGCAAAAGACCTTCCGAGCGCCCGGCCGGATGGCGTTATCTATCTGGTTAAAACTGCTTCCACCGCTTCCACATCCCATGCATCCAGGATACTACTGTTGTGCGAAACCCACGCCGATCAGCACCATGCCGAGCGCGCGCTTGTCGCCCGGGGCGGTGAAAGTCCGGTCGACGCGGATTTCCACGCTGGCGCCCTGGAGCGGTTCGGTGGAAGTGAGCGTGTAGGGTCCCGGCGCCGCGTAGGTGTGGGAAGCGACTTCGCGGCCGTCCAGCAGGAGCGTCACCTGGCGCGCCCTGGCGTTCGGCGGAATGTAGAACTCTGCGCGGAGCTTCCTGGGAACGGCGGGGATCTTGAGGATTACGACTCCGGCCTGAGACATCCAGCGATCGGCGGGGAAGATGCCGCTGACCACCTGTTCGGCGGCTTCGGGCGAACTGATGGTCAGGTATTCCTGCGTGGCGTGGCGCTCCATGACGAGCCGCGCCATCACCCGGTCGATGGGGTCGCGCGACACGCCGAACGGGAGGAAGCCTTGCGCCACGGTGGAGTATCCCGAGTGGGAATTCAGGCCGATGAGCCGCAGCGGAAGTGCGGCGTGGATGTTGGCGCTGGTGAGCAGGGAAAGCGGAGCGGTGAACTCCACGTTGTGGCCGAGTTCGCTGCTCACGATGATGTCGCCGGGCCGCGTGTGCTGGCCCTTGCGCGCGGGTAGGGCGTGGTCGGCTTCGAGGTAGTAGCGGAGGCCCCAATCATTATCCACCCACACACGGTGCCCCGCGGTGGGGGCGCGCAACCCGGCGGCGAAGGTACGGTAGCCGTCCCAATGCTGGTAGTTGACGGTGGCGAGAGCCAGCGCGAGAGCGAGTTGCGCGGCGAAGGCGGGCGCCAGCCATTTTGTGGGAATGCGCGAGGCGAGGATGGCGACCGGCGCGGCCATGGGCAGCAGGTAGCGGGCGGATCCGGAAAAGAAAATGGCCAGGGCGCCGGTGAAGAAGATACCGATCCAGGCGAGTAGAAAGAGCGTGTCCGGGTCGCGGCGCTTGCGCCACGCGAACACCGCGGCGGCGGGCACCAGTGCAGGGAAAACGATCCACCAGGTGTGGATGAAAAGCATCAGCGCGTTCTGGAGTTTGTGTTCGATCGCCTGGAAGGCGTAGGTGGAGAAGTACTCGGCAAGTTTGCCGGCCGGCATAGTCCCGGTGGTGAGGCGGGTGAAAACCTGCCACGCGATGAGTACGAGTAGTGGTGTTAGCAGGGTGGCATGGGGTGCCCAGGCAACCGCTCCCGACCCAGAGGGTACCCCGGCGCGGCTCTGATTAGAGACGGGCAAGCGGAGCCTTATGCCAAAAAACAAGATCGGTATCAAGAACACTGCCTGGTAGGCCATCATCGCCGCTACTGCCATGGCGAGCGCCGCCAGTATCAACCGGCCGGACAGGAACAGCGTGATCGATGCCATCCAGAAGGCCAGGAAGGGAAGGTCGGCCTCCAGCGAACCTCCGTTGACCACAAATGGCGGCGCCGCGAGAAACAGCAGCGTGGCCCACAGCGGGCACTTCGAAAAGCGGCGGGCCAGCGACCACATGGCCCACACCGCGATCATCGAAAACACGATGTACGCAGCGTGAAATTCCACTTCCTTCACTCACGTCGCCGAAGACGGGCAACAACGCCGCCAGCGGCCACGCATTCCCCGGAGGGTGAGAGTGGCCGCGCAGGTCCACTTCGTCGCCGAGGAAGACGTATTTCACATCGTTGGGATGCAGTGGGTCGACGAGCGCGTGCTGCGCCTCGGTGAGATAAATGTGGTCGTCGCCCTGAATCGCCTGATTGAGGAACGGGAGCCGGATGAGCAGCACCAGCCCCAGCAACAGCAGCAGGGATTTGCGGTCTACGCGGGCTTCCATCGCAACACCGGCTTGCGCGCGGCGGTGACTTCATCCACGCGGCTGGTGCGGGTATTGTAGGGCGCGTTCTTCACCATCTGCGGGTCGGTTTCAATCTCATGCGCGATGGAGATCATGGCGTCGATGAAGCTGTCGATCTCGAGCTTGCCCTCGGTCTCGGTAGGCTCGATCATCAGCGCTCCGTGGACGATCATGGGAAAGCTCACGGTGTAGGGGTGGAAGCCGTAGTCGATGAGGCGCTTGGCAATATCGCCGGTGCGCACGCCGAGTTTCGCCTGCCGGTCGTCGCTGAACACCACCTCGTGCATGTTGGGCGATTGGTAGGGCAGGTCGTAGTAGGATTCCAGCGCTTTGCGGACGTAGACAGCGTTGAGCACGGCATCCATGGTGGCGTTGCGCAGGCCGGGGCCGCCATGTGCCTGGATATAAGCCAGGGCGCGCACCAGCACGCCGAAGTTGCCGTAGTAAGCCTTAACGCGGCCGATGGAGCGCTTGCGCTTGTAGTCAAAGGCCAGTCTCCTGCCGGAGCGCTTGAGGCGCGGTGTGGGCAGGAACGGCTCCAGCACCTTCTTGACCGCGACCGGGCCCGCACCCGGACCGCCGCCGCCGTGCGGCGTGGAGAAGGTCTTGTGCAGGTTGAGGTGCATCACGTCGACGCCGAAATCGCCGGGGCGCGCGATGCCTACAAGGGCGTTCATGTTGGCGCCGTCCATGTACAGCATGGCGCCTTTCTTGTGCAGGATTTCGGCCACGCGGACAATGTTGTTTTCGAAGACGCCGAGCGTGTTCGGGTTGGTCACCATCAGGGCGGCGACGTCGCCGGTTACCAGTTGTTCCAGAGCGGTGAGATCCACGCCGCCGGTCTCGCTGGACTTGATGTTCTCCACCGCGTAGCCCGCGATGGCGGCGGTGGCCGGGTTGGTGCCGTGCGCGGAATCCGGGATTAGGATCTTCAGGCGCGGGTTGCCACGCTTTTCCAGCAGCGCGCGAATTAAAAGGATGCCGGTAAGTTCGCCGTGCGCGCCGGCCGCGGGTTGCAGCGTGACTGCGTCCATGCCGCAAATCTCGGCGAGCGCCGCTTCCAGACATGCCATGACTTGCATGCAGCCTTGCGACAGCGATTCAGGCTGATAAGGATGCGCCCAGGCCAGGCCTTCGGTGCGCGCCACTACTTCGTTGATCCGCGGGTTGTACTTCATGGTGCAGGAACCCAGCGGATACATGCCGTAATCGATGGCATAGTTCCAGGTGGAAAGGCGGGTGAAGTGGCGGAGGGCCTCCACCTCGCTGACTTCGGGAAATCCTGCGATTTCCTGGCGCACGTTTTCGGCGCCGAGCGCTTCCGCGGCGTCCACCGCGGGAATATCGAGTTCGGGCAGTTGGTAGGCTTTCTTGCCCGGGGAACTGCGCTCGAAGAGGAGCGCTTCATTTTGGGAGAGGTGGTTGGTGACCTTCTTGATCATGCCTGCACCTCCGCCAGCGCGTCCATATCCGCGCGTTTCGTCATCTCAGTGGCGCAGAGCAGCGTGCAATCGGCCAGTTCGGGGTAGAAACGGCCCAGCGGCAGGCCGCCGATGATCTTTTTCTTGAGCAATGCTTTGTTGATCTCCTCCGGAGATTTGCCCTCGGCCCGCACGACGAATTCGTTGAAAAACTTCCCGCAAAAGCGTGGCTTCAATTTGCCCGCCAGGTAGTGCGCCTTGGCCAGGTTTTGTTCGGCCAACTCGCGCAGGCCCTGCTTGCCGTAGACCGTCATGAAGACCGTCGCCATTAGGGCGATCAACGCCTGGTTGGTGCAGATGTTGGAAGTCGCCTTTTCGCGGCGGATATGCTGCTCGCGGGTGGAAAGCGTCAGGCAGAAGGCTCGATTGCCGCGCGAATCCGTGGTCTGTCCGACGAGCCGTCCCGGCATTTGCCGGATATATTTTCCCTTGGTCGCGATGATGCCGGCGTACGGTCCGCCGTAGCTCGGAGAAATCGCGAAAGATTGCAGTTCGCCGGCCACGATATCGGCCTCGGCGGGCGGTTCCAGCAGACCCAGCGAGACCGCTTCGGTGAATACCACCACCAGCAGCGCGCCGTGACGGTGGGCGATCTCCGCCGCCGCTTTCACCTGCTCCACGATGCCGAAGAAATTCGGCGTCTGGATGATGACCGCGCCGGTGAGGGGGTCCATCTGGCGCTCCAGGTCTTCCAGATCGAGGTTGCCGGATTCGGCTATGTAGCCGAACTCCACCACCGGCATGCCTTGATGTTTGGCGTAGGTGGCGAGCACCTCGCGATACTCGGGATGAACGCTTTTCGCGATCAGCACGCGGCCCTTCCCGGTGGCACGCACGGCCATCATGGCGGCCTCCGGCACCGCGGTGGAGCCGTCATACATCGAAGCGTTGGCCACGTCCATACCGGTGAGCTGGCAGATCATGGTCTGGAATTCGAAAATGGTGGTGAGCGTGCCCTGCGCGATCTCGGCCTGATACGGAGTGTAGGAGGTAAGAAACTCGCCGCGCGAAACCACGGTATCCACCAGCACCGGACGGAAATGGTGGTACACGCCGGCGCCCAGGAAACTGGCGTAGCCGGTGGCGCACTCGGCCGCGCGGCTCCGGAAGTACTCCACAATTTCGTACTCGGAGATGCCCGGCGCCAGATTGAGCGGCCGGTTCAGCCGCACCCCTTCGGGCAGGTGGGCGAACAACTCTTCGGGTGAACTCACGCCGCAAGCGTCCAGCATGGCGCGGCGCTCGGATTCGGACTTCGGAAGATAGCGCAACTACTTTTCGGCTCCTACATAGCTTAGATAGTCCGAAGCCGACATCAGATGCTGAATCTCTTCCGGGTTGCTCAGGCGGATTTTCACCAGCCAGGCCGCTCCGTGGGGATCCGAGTTCAGCTTCTCCGGCGCATCGGCCAGGGATTCGTTGACCTCGGTGATCTCCCCGTTGACCGGCGAGTAGATGTCGGAGACCGCCTTCACGCTCTCCACCGAGCCGAGCGGTTTCCCCGCGTCAACTCTGGTTCCCACTTTGGGCAGGTCCACGTAGACGATGTCGCCCAGTTCCTGCTGCGCATGGTCGGTGATGCCGACGGTGGCGGCGTCGCCATCGGCTAACACCCACTCGTGTTCCTTGGTATACCGGAAATTGTCTGGATACATGATTTATTTCGCTCGTTTGTAAAACGGGGTCTCCACCGTCACCGCCTCCACAGGCTGGTTGCGGATCATTATTTGAATGCTGGTTCCGGGAACCGACTGCTCTGTCGGAAGGTAACACAATCCGATGTTCCTGTTGAGGGTGGGCGCCGGGCCGCCACTGGTGACCCAACCGGCCGCGGCTCCGTTGAGGAAGACTTCGTAGCCATCGCGGCCTATCCCGCGGCCGCGCATTTCGAACCCGGTGAGCTTGCGCCGGATGCCGCTCTCCTTCTGTTTGAGCAGCGCATCGCGTCCCACGAACTCGCCCTTGTCCAGCTTCACGATCCACCCGAGATCGGCTTCCAGGGGCGAGATGGAGGCGTCGATTTCGTGGCCGTAGAGCGCCATCTTGGCCTCCAGTCGCAGGGTATTGCGCGCGCCCAGCCCGCAGGGTTTGATGCCGAATTCGGCGCCTGCGTCCATTACCCGTTGCCACATCCGTTCGGCATCCGCCGGCGGCACGTAGATCTCGAAACCGTCCTCCCCCGTGTACCCGGTATGGGCGATGCGCGCGGGCGTACCAGAGACTTCGCCATCGGTGAACCAGTAATACTTGATGCCGCTGAGATCCACCAGCGTCAGTTTTTGCAGCGTTGCCCTGGCTTGCGGCCCCTGAATCGCGATCTGTGCAAAGCGGTCGCCGTTGTTCTCGACCACGGCATCGAAACGGTTCTGGGCGACGATGTGCTCGAAGTCCTTATCCTGGTTAGAGGCGTTGACGCAAAGGAAGTAGTGATTGTCAGCGACCTTGTGGACCAGGATGTCGTCGACGAAGCCGCCGTGCTCGTACAGCAGGCCGGAGTAATGCGCCTGGCCGGGTTTTAGCTTGTGGACGGCGTTGGTGGTGACGTAGTCGGTGAGCTTGCCGGCTTCGGGCCCGCGAACCTCGATCTCGCCCATGTGGCTAACATCGAAGACGCCGACAGTGCCACGCACGGCGTTGTGCTCATCGATGATCCCGGAGTACAGG
>JAPKZC010000571.1:3786-4391 GCA_026394025.1 Candidatus Solibacter sp. | reverse complement strand
AGCGGGCGCGGCTGGCATGAAAATTCAGGCTAACAGCACGGGATGGGGGTGTCAATTCAGCCCACATTCAGCCGAACATCGGTCGAAGGCCTTCCCCCTCAGTTACTCGTAAATCGATTCTTGACGGAAGGGAGCTTGTGGTCGATCTCGCCGGGATCACGCGGGCGGATCGCTTGGGTGTCGAGTTGCTGTGCCGCATGCGGGAGTCAGGGGCCCGCCTGACCGCGGCGCTGCCGCCGGAGTCCGAGGATTTTCTCCGGTCCCTCGGTGTGCCGATGGCGGCGCCAGCCGGGCGGTGCGGCCGCAGCCGGACATCGAGGCTGGTGCGGTTGGCCCGGCGCTGGAGGGCGGTGGAAGGCTACCAGGAATAGGTGGTCAGAACACGAGGAGGTCCCGCCGCCGCCGTGACCGGGATCGCCAGCACCATCTGGACGTTTTTGCCACGCCACTCCTTCGCGCTCTGGCGGGTAATGGCCGCCATCGCTTGCGCGCTGCTCAGAAACTCACCGACGGCTCGCGTGCCGCGCGCCGTGATGCCGCCCGCAACCACCGCGAGGTGGCCCGTGGCCGGATCCCGCACCCGCGAGACAATCGCATAGTCGGTG
>JAPKZC010000571.1:849-3762 GCA_026394025.1 Candidatus Solibacter sp. | reverse complement strand
ATCCCTGACCCGCGGCAGGCTCGTGGTCGGATCCACCTCGAAGTTGAACCGCGCCTCGCGCATCAAGCGCATCGAGAGCTCGTTACTGAATGCCCCAATGAAAACTGCCGAGCCCTGCTTCAGGTCCGCCAGCGTCGCCGCGGACTGCGTCAGAATGCGGAACTCCTTGCCGTGCGCCGCCAAAACGGGCGTCAGGCTGGCCAGCGCAATCGCATCGTTGAAGGACATTCGTTCCTGCCCCGGGCGCCCGGTCTCATCGTTTTGGGAACGGGCCGCCACCACCAGCAGTGCCGACCCCGGGGCGTCCCACACCGGCCCCCAGAATTGCTCGAACGCCTGTGGCGAGGCCCAGGGCTTCAGCCACAACGCCAGGCCGGCCAGTGCCAAGAGGCCAATGGCGGCGCCTGCGTACAACGTTCTGGGGAGCGAACGCGGCGCGGGAGGCATCGCAGCGGTGGGCTCCGCCACTTCCACCGGAGCCGGACCAAATTCCGGTACGTAGGATCCCGGCGGCAGATCGATCCGCGGTTCGCCGCCGTGGTCCGGCGCGTGGTAATACTGGAGCAGACGCTTGCGCAGTTCTCCAGCCGAGACCCGAACTACCGGATTCGTGCTGGTGTCATAAGCCGGATCGAGTCCGAACACCCTGGCGCCAACGGTGCGTTCCTTGAGTTGTCCCGCGTTCCCGTCGAGGGTCTCTTCCACCACCAGCCGCAAGAAACACGAGTGCCTCTTGCTGTTGCGGAATTGAGGACTGGAGAGAATCCGCTCCAGCTCTCCGCGAACCGCCGCCGCGTCCACGGGAGCGGTCCCATTGTGGACTCCGTTTGTCGCGTCCTTCTGTTGCATGGCTCGGTAGCGCCCACCCGCTCTTGCGGCGTCTCCAGGGGTCACCCTTGCGAATGAACGACTTGAGTATACCACCAGGACCGTAATTTACGTCCAGATTACCGTGCCCCGGACGGTAACACCCGGCACTCTTACTGTTCGGTACTTGCGAGTCAGGACGCCAAGCCGTAGACTACATCCATAACCAAGGACCAAGCACGTTCAGGGGCAGCGAGATCTGTGTGAGGATTGAGCGCCCCATGACATCGCTTCGTAGCGTCCGCGTTGCGATGGGGTAATAGCGCAGACTAGGAAGGATTTCCGATATGGCACAGCACGAGTTCTCAAGACGGTATTTCTTTTACGGATCGCTTCTGGCAGGGGCTGTCCCGCTCGGCGGATTCGGCAGTACCCCATCCCTTAAGGCGCTGGGCTACAAATCGCCCAACGAAAAGCTCAACCTCGCCGCCATCGGCGCGGGCGGACAGCCTGCTTCGGATTTGCAGCAGGCGCAGGCCGGCGTAGAAAATGTCGTGGCGCTGGCGGACGTCGATTGGGAGCGGGGCCGCGAGTCGTTCGAGCGCTTCCCCAAGGCCGTCAAGTTCAAGGACTTCCGCCAGATGCTGGACAAACAAGGCAAGGATATCGACGCCGTGGTGGTCGGCCCGCCCGACCACATGCACACCATCTGCGCCATGGCGTGCATGCAGCATGGCAAGCACGTTTATGTGGAGAAGCCGCTGACCCGCCTCTCGGGCGAAGCCCGCTTGCTCGCGCAAGCGGCGGAAAAGTACAAAGTGGCTACTCAGATGGGCAACCAGGGCTACTCGCACGATGCCACCCGCGTGGCCTGCGAGATCTTCTGGTCCGGCGAGATCGGCGAAGTCAAAGAGGTCCATGCCTGGACCAGCCGGCCGAGTTGGCCGCAGGAGATGGTGAAGATCCCGGCGCCCACGCCGGTCCCCGACTCACTCGATTGGGATCTCTGGCTGGGCGGCTCCGTGGCCCGGCCCTTTACGGCGGGCGATGACGAATACAAGACATTCGTGCAAGAGCGGAATGCGCGCGGCGGGCGTGGTGGCGGACGGGCAGCCGTTCCGGCAACTCCCGGCGCACCCCCACCGGCAGCCGAGGGCGCTGCCGCTGGGCGCGGTGCTGGGCGCGGCGGCGGTTTTGGCGGCCAGCAGAACTTCGGCTTCTACCTGCCCTTCAATTGGCGCGGCTTCTACGATTTCGGCAGCAGCCTGATCGGCGACTGGGGCGTGCACATCCTCGGCCCCGCGAACTGGGCGCTACAGTTGGATCCGAAGTACCTGGTGAGCGTCGAGTGCATCAAGAAGAACTCGCTGCCCGCGTTTACTTTCCCCGATGAGCTGGCCTTCAAGTATGAGTTCGCCGAGCGTCCGGGCATGCCTCCGGTGACCATTTACTGGTATCACCACGCGGGCGGCGACGCCTACACGCCTCCTGGCATGACGGCCGAGGCAGCGCGCAAGATCCCGGGCCAGGGCCCGCAGGTTGGTCCGGCGGGTGGGCAGGGTGGGTTTTTCGCCGGGTCCGGCGGCGGCGTGCAAGCTGCCGGCCGCGGTCCTGGCGCCGTTGCTCCCGGCGCTCCCGGCGCTCCCGGTGGTGGCGGTGCTGGCCGTGGACCGGGCGGCGGCCAGGGCAGCGGTTACAACAGCATCTTCGTCGGGTCGAAAGGCTACCTGGGCACGAACGGACGCGGCGAAGGCGTCGGTCTGCTGCCGGGATCCCGTTGGGCGGAATACAAGCTGCCCAACCCTTATTTGCAGCGTTCGCCCGGCGCCAGCACCGGCTCCAACCACTCGGCACACACTCGCGATTGGGTTCGTGCCTGCAAAGGCGGCGCGCCGGCCTGCTCTAATTTCAGCATCGCCGGACCCTACACCGAGTGGCTGGTGCTCGGCTCCGCTGCCGTTCACTACGAAGGCAAACTGCTGTGGGACAACGCGAAGGGGGAGTTCAGCAACAATAAGGACGCCACCAGGTGGATCAAGCCGGCCTATCGCAAGGGCTGGGATGTGAAACTCTAGAGAGGACATGAAATGACTTTCACGCGACGAG
>JAPKZC010000571.1:0-840 GCA_026394025.1 Candidatus Solibacter sp. | reverse complement strand
CGAACTCCAACTTCGGCGGAGTCCAGATCGGCACCATCACTTACAGCTTTCGCTCGTTGCCGTCAAGCGCCGAGGAAGTCCTCAAGTATTGCCTCGACTGCGGAATCAGTGGAGTCGAACTGATGAGCAACGTGGCGGAGAGCTATGCCGGTTCCCCCGCGCCGGCCGGGCGCGGGGGCGGCCCCGGCGGACCGGGCGGGCCTGGACGCGGACCGGGTGGCGCACCTGGCGGCGCACCGGGCGCAGAGGGCCAAGGCCGGGGGCCGGGAGGGGGCGGCCGGGCGCCGATGACTCCCGAACAGCAGGACGCCAGACGCAAGGCGGCCGAGGAAATGCTTAAATGGCGGACCTCCGTCTCCATGGACAAGTACAAAGCCTTCCGCAAGATGTATGAAGACGCGGGGGTGAAGATCTACGCCTTCAAGCTGCCGCCGACCCTGGAGATGCCGGACGCCGAGTATGAGTACATCTGGAACGTGGCACAGACGTTGGGCGCGAACCACGTCACCATGGAACTGCCCACCGACGACAAGTTGCTCCAGCGCGTCGCCGACTATGCCGCCAAGCGCAAACTGAACATCGCTTTCCACACCCACGGCCAGGGCGGCGCCTCCGGTTTCGACAAAGTGCTGTCGGCGTCCAAGTACACCGCGCTGAACTTCGATGTGGGTCACTACTACGGCGTCAACGGCCAGTCTCCGGCGCCTTTGGTGGAGAAGTACCAGGCGCGGATCGCGAGTTTGCACCTGAAGGACCGCAAAGGCCCGGGCGGCGGCGCCGCCGAGAAGGGTGGCCCGGGCGGCGGCGGCCCCAACATGCCGTGGGGACAAGGCGAAACGC
>JAPKZC010000722.1:2532-3470 GCA_026394025.1 Candidatus Solibacter sp. | reverse complement strand
CAATCGCGGCCTACGCGCCAGCAATTCCCTGGTGTGGATCAAGGACAAGTAGCGGTGCGGCGACTCCTGCCACTCGTCTGGACACGGAGCGATTTCGTTTGATGATGCCCCGAGGCAGGCCCCACCGGGGAATCCCACCGGACGCACCGTAACAGCTATTTTGGATGTTTTGGCGTAACCTATTGCAATGCTGAGAATTACAGCGGACGCACTGACAACCACTACCAGGGCAGAAACTACTGGGGATACGAACGCGTAACCAACTGATAATGAACGTCTTCCACAACCGCTCCCAGGCCGACTTCAGCCTTTAGCCTTTCTCTCCTGCCCGCTCTTCCCGGTAAGAGATTCGAAGCGATTTCATTTGACGTTGCGAGTAAGGGCTTTCCCCTGGGGTGGGAGCCGGAGCGCGCAGGCGGGTCTGGTGTCCCGACCCACAAGTGTTACCCATGTCCTGACTGCGCCGACTGTGCACTTCAGACTTCAGATTCTGGAGTTTAGACATTAGAGGCCGCACAACCAACCAATTGGATTCCAACATGGGTTGCTCTTTCACGCTCCTGTTTGTGCTACCTCAAGGGCCCTTGCTCATTCCTTTACCCGCGCCGGAGAGCGTTTCATGATTCAACACCGGGTTAAACCAGCTACCGTGGAGGCCATGGCCCATGTAGATGTGCCTGTTGAATCGCGAGCAGGTATAGACCCGACCGCACAGGTCGCGGCAGAGCAGGCTGGGCCTTGTGTCCGCGGGTGGACACCTGTTGCAGGCAGATGTCGAGGGGTGGCCTGTCGAGGGGTCAGAAGCACGCCGATTCGTGGTGGCACGGCTCTTGCGTCAGCAAATCACGGCTCGCGGATGCGCCGAAAGAGCCGATTTGTGCCTAGAAGGAAGACCGAACAAGGCCGGGGCTTCGGGTGAGCCCTCCTGATGCAAATGA
>JAPKZC010000722.1:1634-2511 GCA_026394025.1 Candidatus Solibacter sp. | reverse complement strand
TGGCGCCTCAGGCTGTGGAATCTATAACTTTGATAGATCAAATGGGAGCCGCAGAAGAAATGATGACCGTTCTGCTGCTGGATCCGCAACCGCGGTTTCTGCACCGGGTCTCTGACGAATTCGGCCAAACCGCGCAAGCCTACGGCCAAGAGTGCCGAGTTGTATCTGTTGAGTCCTCGGAGGCTGCCCTGAAAGAACTCGGTAGGCAAAGCCTCTCGCACTGGGACATGTTCCTAGTTAACCAGGATTATCTCCAGAATGGCCTCCCTTCTCCGGTGGTACCTTCTCCGCTGGTGGAAGCTCTCCGAGACCGGTTTGCCGAGATTCCGGTCACAATCCTCTCGGTGGACAGAATCGCAGAGGCAGACCAGACGTACAAAGGGCTGCGGATGCCCCTAACCGGGCGCCCGGGCTACACGACTTATGTTTTCCCGCAGTCCGCGTTCAAAGCACCCAATGGAAATGGAGGTGCGGCCTGGCCGGGTGTCGAGGTGGCGGAAACGACATGCGGCGACGTGTTTGACATCATCCGCGCCCGGAAGCACGTGGCTGCGATGTTGAATCACAAGGGCTGGTTGGAGGAACTGGTTAGCCACGGCGACATCGACGTGGGAATCAGTGTTGTCGATTGCACCTATCGTCTTCAATACGTCAATCAGCAGCAGCGGCGGATCAGTTGCCGACCCGACATCCAAGTGGGCGGGATCTGTTGGATGGAGTACAATCCAGGTTTCTCACAGGTGCATCGCTGTCCGTGGTGCCCGGTAGCCAAGGCAAGAGCCGCGCGGCGGGCACGTAGCAGCACTACCATTTCGCCGAGTGTCTGTCCGCATGCAGTCGCGCCTGGGCGCCAAGACCTCGCCAATCTCGCGTTGCC
>JAPKZC010000722.1:718-1586 GCA_026394025.1 Candidatus Solibacter sp. | reverse complement strand
GTGCGCGCCGTTCCTGTCCCCGATCCAGAGGAACCGGGCGCGTCCGGCCGATCAAGACCCAGCAGTGCCACGATGTTTGTGCTTGGCGACTTTCGTTCGCCCCCTTCGCTCCTGAAAAACTTGAGAAACCCTGAACCGCTAGCGACATATCTGTGGGACCGGTTCTCAGATACGGCGCGCCAGACGCTCAGTGATCCGGATACGTCTGAAGAAGCGCTGAGCCAGACTCTTTTGTAGCAGTTGAACACGATTCTGGATGGTGATCCGATCTACGAGGAGAGACGGTTCACGAACGTGAAGCTATCCGACGGCACACGCCGGCTTTTGCAGACACGCGGTCCGGTAGAACCTGCGCTGCAGGTGAATAGGCGCCTTTTGGAGGATGCGTTTCCCAGCGTGCTGCTGCCCCGACCGATTGCCACGCTTGAGTTGGTTACGGACTGCACCGAGGGGATGCTCCAGAGTTGCCGCAGCGCGATTCTGGACGGGCGCGAGAACTTCCGCGACGCGATTGAGCGGATGCTACAGCGCATCTGTGACCTAGGCTTCGACCGAGCACGATTCTGGATTCTGAACCAAGATCCGCATTACCTGGACGGTTTCGTATGTTTCCCGCGAGACAAGCACGCTCCTGGGATCGCCACCACCCGTCTGGTCGAACACACCGATTACTATTTGCGACTGGCGAAACAGCAGAGAACGCCTTTCTATTGCACGGGCAAGGAAGGCACGCAAGCTCCGGAAACCGCGAGATTTCGGGATCCCGAGACTCCGTGGATCGAGGTGCCGCTGTGGGCACGGAAGGAAGGCCACGACGTGTTTGTGGGCAAGATCAACTTGGACAACGAACCTTCGCTGAAATCGGTTA
>JAPKZC010000722.1:0-699 GCA_026394025.1 Candidatus Solibacter sp. | reverse complement strand
GGTTACTGACCCGGCGGAAGCAGATCTGCACCGCAACGAGGTTTTCTGGCCTTTGCTGGAGAAGTACGCGGAGATGCTGGGGGCCCTCATCTTGGAAGCGAGCGAACACTGGTTGCGCGAGGAGCGGGCGCGTCAAGCCGAGGAACTTCGAGCGTTGGACCTCAGGCTTGTTGAGGCGCCAAACCTGGGATCGGCGATGCGGGCCGTTGCCGACTGTGCTGAGAGGCTGCTACGACCTGATCAGTGCCACATCCGCTTCCGCCAAGGCGACGTGCTCTCGCTCATGGCCTTGGCCGGAAAGGGGCTTGAGGCCCGTCTCCGCGACACCGTTTCTGTACAACAAGACAAGGAGGTCAGTGTTTCGGCTGCGTTTATTAACAACGGCCGATGGGATCAGCCGTTCATCTTCGGACCTGCGGACTTGGCGGTGATTGCCGTGAATTTGCGTAACCTGGGGCGGACCGCGACCGCGACCCAATTCGAGAGGTTGAAATGCTGCGGCGTCTTTGGCTTGCTCGGCCCTGAAAAGGAGTTGATCGGAGTTCTCGTTGTAGACTCAAAAGCTGAGCATTACTTCGATCGGGAGCGAATCTCGGTCGCCAAAGACGTGGTGGCACGAGCCCAGATTGTCCTGGCGCACAACCTAGCACACCAACGCCTGCAAAACCTGATCAACTCGTTGGATTCGGAGGTGGCGGT
>JAPKZC010000849.1 GCA_026394025.1 Candidatus Solibacter sp. | reverse complement strand
CGGACGCGTCGCAATTGCGGCCATATCCGCTGCGCAGCACGCCACCGTAGCGCAGCTGTCCAAGGCGGCATAAAACTTGTGAAAAATAACAAAGGATTTGGGGATAGCAATGCAGAGATCGCGGAGAAAAGCGCAGAGAAAAGCAAAAATAGGTTCGATGGACGGAGCACGCCTTCCCGGGTGCGCGGAGCGAGCGGAGATCGCGGAGGAAAGGCGCACTTAGTCCACGAAGAAACGCAGCGCGGTGGCCACGTATTGTTTTAGTTCGAGGCGGGGCACGACGGCGTCGAGCATGCCGTGCTTGAGGAGGAATTCGCTGCGCTGGAAGCCCTCGGGCAGTTTCTGCCGGATGGTTTGCTCGATGACACGCGGCCCGGCGAAGCCGATCAGGGCGCCGGGTTCGGCCAGGTTGAGATCGCCCAGCATGGCGAAGCTGGCGGTGACACCGCCGGTGGTAGGGTCTGTGAGGATGCTGATGAAGGGGAGGCGCGCTTCGTCGAGGCGCATCAGGCCGGAGGAGATCTTGGCCATCTGTATGAGGCTGACGGCGCCCTCCTGCATGCGGGCTCCACCGGAAGCGGAGACGATCAGCAGGGGCTGGCGGGATTCGATGGAGCGCTCAATGGCGCGCATGATCATTTCGCCCACCACGGAGCCCATGCTGCCGCCGATAAAGCGCGGTTCCATGGCGCAGACCTGTACCGGACGGCCGGCCAGCCGGCCGGTTGCGGCGATCATGGCGTCGCTGAGTTTGGTGACGTGCTGCATGCTTCGCAGGCGCTCGCTGTAGGGCTTGCTATCGACGAAGGCGAGGGGGTCGCTGGAGCGCAGATCGGTATCGTGGCGGGAATAGGCGCCGTCATCGAGGATCAATTTCAGGCGGGTGACGGCATCAATGCGGCTGTGCACGCCGCACTTGGGGCAGACGTTCCAGTTGGTCTCCAGGTCTTTTTTCCAGATGATCTGGCGGCAGCCTTCGCACTTCTGCCACAGACCTTCGGTGCGGACCTTGCGATCCTTGTCATCCAATTTGGGGAGTTTGTCGTCGTCCCCTTTTTCGCGTTTGAACCAAGACATCCAAGCCCTACGTTAACGCGAGTGGGGATGCCGGAGCAAATGCGGGGTATGGGACTACCGTGGGTAGGGGTGGCCGCGCAGGGTGGCGAAGGCGCGGTAGATCTGCTCCGCGAGCATGGCGCGCGCCAGTTCGTGGGGGAAGGTCATGGCGGAGAGCGAGAGGAGTTGATCGGCGCGGGCGGCCCACCCGGCGGGCAGTCCATCGTGGCCGCCGATGAGAAACACGAGGTCGCGGGCGTCCATTTCGGCCTTGGCGACGAGGCGGGCGAAGGCGGCGGAGTCCACCGGCTTGCCGGCGGGGTCGAGGAAGATTTTGCGAGCGGAGGGGTGTTTGACCCACAGGTCGATTCGCTCGGGACGGATTTCGCGCATCTCACAGGGAGAGTAGCGGGCGGCGCGCCCGAGGAAATCCGCGGCGATGGCGTTGGCGTGCGGATCCTTCGGCTTGCCGATGAAGTAGAGGTAGATCTTCACTCGGGCGGAATTTGGACGTTCCTGCCGGTGCGCCAGAGGCGCTCCAGATCGTAATAGTCGCGGGCTTTGGGTGAAAAGATGTGCACCAGCAGATCGCCGTAGTCGGCCAATATCCACTCGGACTGGTTGTAGCCTTCGAGGCTGTTGGGCAGTTCGCGCGCCTGACGCTTCAACTGAATGCCGACCTCGTCGCTGATGGCCTGGATCTGTTTGGAGTTGGATCCGGTGCAGATCACGAAATAATCGGCGAAGGCGGTGATGCCGGTCAGGTCCAGGACCTTGATGTCAGTGGCTTGCTTGGCTTCCGCGGCGCGGACGGCAATCAGCCAAGTGGGGGTGTCGAGATGAGTTTCAGCGGTGGGGTTCAGGTCGCTTTTGGTCAGACAATACTCCTACCCGTATCGTAGCAGACGCGCAACGTGCAGCATGTGGCGCTGGCCGGGGTGACGACGTTCCCGCTGCAACTGCTCCCGCGGGGGTGTCCGCTGTGGGGCGACGATGCGAGGGATCATTTGGGCAAAGTCACCGTGAAAGTACTGCCCTGTCCAAAATCGCTGGCGCATTCCACCGTGCCGCGGTGCGATTCGGCGATCCAACGGACGATGGCCAGGCCGAGCCCGAAGCCGCCATCCTGGCGGGAGCGTGCCTCTCCGGCGCGGTAGAAGCGTTCGAAAACCCGTGCCGCATCGGCGGGCGCGATGCCAATTCCGGTGTCGGAAACACGCAGTTGCACGCTCGCCGCGCCGGTTTCCAGCGCGACCGTCACCTTGCCGCCGGACGGGGTGTATCGGATCGCGTTGTCCAGCAGGTTGATTACCAGGCGGCGCAGTAGTTGCTCGTCGCCGGTGAATTGGAGGTCGTCGTCCGCCAGGCACTCCAGCGCGAGACCGCGGGTATTGGCGAGGCCCCGCACGCTGCGGCAGCACTCCACGAGCAGTTCGTTGAGGTAGAAATCGTGGGTTTGCAGCATGACGTGCCCGGCATCGGCGCGCGCCAGGTTGAGCAGATCGTCCACCAGGCAGGAGAGGCGGCGCGCCTCATCCAGAATGACGGTGAGCGATTCGCGATATTCGGCGGGGCTGCGCTCCTGGGTGAGCGCCACGTCGGCCTCGCCGCGGATGACCGAGATGGGCGTACGCAATTCGTGCGAGGCGTCCGCCACGAAGCGGCGCATAGTGTCGAAGGATCGGTCCAGGCGCGAGAGCAACTCGTTAAAGGAGGCGACCAGCACGGAGAGCTCCTCGGCGGCGTCATCGATTTCAATCCGCGTTTCCAGATTGCTGCCGGTAATGCGGCGCGCCTGTTCCGCCATCCAGCCCAGCGGGCGCAGGCTACGGGTAGCGAGCAGGTATCCGCCCAGCCCGGCGAGCGCGAGAATCAGCGGCAAGGCGATGAAGATGGCGCGGCGGACCACGGCCAACTCGGCGTGGATGGCGTCGAGCGGCGCCGAGACCTCGATGTGGTAGGTGCGTCCGCCGGCCTGAACGGTCCGCGAGGCGCGACGGCCGCGCGGGTTCGGCGTGAATTCAGGACTGGCGGCCAGCACGCGGCTGCCCTCCCGGATGGCTACGGAATCGCCGCGCACTTTCATCTCGCTAACCACTTCGCGGGCGGCCGCGAGCGTGCCGCCGTTCATCTCCTGGAACTCGTCCCGGAAGAGTCCGGCCGCGGTGTCGGCTTCCGAAGCGAGGGTGTTATCCAAACGCGCGGTGAGCGATCGCGAGAGTTCGCCATATAAGAAGATGCTGAAGAGGACGAACAGGAGCGAGAAGAACGCCAGATACAGCGCCGTGAGCTGGGCGCGAAAGCTGCGCATCAGTGGCATAAGGCCCTGTCTCGTGAAGAAGGATCGCTCCCTGGCGGGGTGCCCGCCGTGCCCGGCTGCGATTGGAGTCGCGCCAATTCGAGCCGGGCCGCGATCGTCAGGGGGCGGTCTTGTGCCGGGCGAACCCCGCTACTCATCGCCGGGCTCCTCTGTCGCCGTCAGGATGTAGCCCTCTCCGCGGCGGGTGTGAATCAGGCGGGACGCGCCTCCGGCCTCGAGGATGCGGCCCTGGTGGAGCACCAGGAATTCGAGCAGCGCGTATTCCTTGGCGGTGAGGCTGAGGGGGCGGCCGGAGCGGGCGACGGCGTGGCTGGCGGTGTTCAAGACCAGGTCGGCGGCCTGCATCACTTCCGGACGCGGGACGCCGGAGCGGCGCGAAAGGGCGCGCAGGCGGGCCAGCAGTTCCTTGAAGTCGAAGGGCTTGACCAAGTAATCGTCGGCGCCGGCATCGAGCCCCGCCACGCGGTCGTCGATTGTCTCGCGCGCGGTCAACATGAGGATGGGGGAGCGGAACCCGGCGGCGCGCAGCTCGCGGCAAACCGCAAGCCCGTTCTTGAGGGGCAGCATCACGTCGAGGATTACCAGATCGTAGTGATTGATGGCAGCCTGGTAGAGTGCGCTTTCGCCATCGGCGGCGATATCCACGGCGTGGGAGTGCTCGCGCAAGCCTTTCGCGATAAATCGGGCGACACGGGTTTCGTCTTCCACCAGCAGAATTCGCACTCCCTTCATTTTGACTGGCGCGAGATGAACGCACAATGAACGGGAAAATTCCTGGTGACACCCAGACCCGGGTTATGGAATCCTGGGGGCGAGGTGAGGCATGGCTTGCGACGCCGAAACGTTGAGACGGGTTCCATTATTTGCATTGCTCGATGACGACGAGGTTGCGGTGCTGGCGAGCGAGGTTGACCTCCAGACGTTCGCTCCGCGCCAACGCATCTACAAGGCCGGCGATGCCGGCGGGCGCGGATACATCGTAGTGTCCGGCGCGGTGCGCGTCAGCACGGTGGATGAGGATCAGCAGGAAGTGGTGGTGGATGAGCCGGCCGTGGGCGAGTTCTTTGGTTTCGCTTCCATGCTGGACCAGACGCCGCACCAGACCAGCGCCGTGGCCTCCGAGGAGACGGTCTGCATCGAGGTGGACCGCAACGACATCGTGGTGCTGCTGGAGCGCAAACCGCACGCCGGCATGGACATGCTCGCCGTACTCGGCAAGCAGTACCACGGCTCGCAGCATCTGGTGCGCGTGCGCTCCACGCGCAATCCGAACGAAGTTATCGAAGAGCAGACCACCGTGGGCAACCACATCGCCGACGAGGTGGCGCGCTTCGGCGGATCGTGGACCTTCATCATCGCCTTCGGCTGCGTACTGGCGGCGTACACCGCCATCAACGTGTGGCTCCGCAGGCAGGCGTGGGATCCATACCCGTTCATCCTGCTGAACCTGTTTCTCTCCATGCTGGCGGCGGTGCAGGCGCCGGTGATCATGATGAGCCAGAACCGGCAGGATGCCAAGGATCGCCTGCGCGGCGAACTGGACTACGCGGTCAACCGCCGCGCCGAATCGGAGATTCAGGGTCTGGCGCGCAAACTCAATCTGCTGGGCGAGAAACTGGAGGACGTCGAAGAACTGGTGCGCGACCTCAAGGCTCCGCGGTAAACCACCCGGTGCGGTAGCCCTTGGGGAGGGCGACATGGCCGGCGAAAAAGAGCAGGGCGCCGCTATCCTGCGTGTCACGAATGCAGTACATTAGTTGGCATGAATCGTAGAGCACTTCTGAAATCCGCGGTGTCGGCCGCCGGACTGGCGGTCGCCGGGCGTCAGGTGGTTCACGCCGCCATCCCCAAGATGAAGATCACGCGGGTCCGCGTGTACTCGCCGGAGCGGCCGAACCCGCTGTTCAACCAGAGCGACATGGTAGTCACTGTGGAGACCGATGCCGGCATCACCGGCGTTGGGGAAGGCGGCGCGCGCGACACGCTGGAGCAATCCGCCGGGCGCCTGATCGGGCAGGATCCGCAGTATATCGAACGCTTGTGGCAGGACATGACGCGCGCGTTCTTCTATCCGCCGGGGCGCGAGAAGATTCACGCCATCGGCGCGCTCGACCTGGCGCTATGGGATATCAAGGGCAAGGCGCTCGGCCGGCCGGTACATTCCCTGCTGGGCGGGATGGTGCGGAATTTCTGCGAATGCTATCCCACCGGCGGCGTAATTCCAGGCATCCGCGGCGGCATGAGCGTGCAGGAGCGGGCGCGGGCCACCATGGAAGCCGGCTTTCGCGCGTACCGTTCGGGAGCGGGCGACGCACCGGCCAACGGCACGTACAACACGCATGAGCGGCTCAACAAGATGGCCGAGGAGAGCGCGCAGGCGCGCGAGGGGGTGGGCAAGAACGGCGATTGGTGCGTCGATTTCCACCAGCGGTTCGACCTTTCGGAGGCGATTCGGGGCTGCGAGCTGATCAAGGATCTGGCGCCCTACTTTGTCGAGGATCCAGTGCGCGACGAGGCGTTCCGCGACGACCTGCCGCTTTTGCGGCGCATGGCGAAGGTGCCGATTGCGGCGGGCGAGGAGTGGGGCTACCGCTGGGACTTCCACAAGCTGGTGGAGAACCACGACCTCGACTATGTGCGGGTCACCCTGCCCAGTGTGGGCGGCATCACGGAGATGATGAAGATCGCGGCCATCTGCGAGACTCACTTCGTAGGTATCATCCCGCACTTCACCGGACCCATTGCCACTGCGGCGCTGATCCACTCGCTGGGCACGTTTTCCGGACCGCTGCTGGTGGAATACACGTACTCGGGCCGCACCATTTCGCATCTTCCGGTGTGGCTGGATTTCAAGAACGGCAAGCTGTATCCGAACGACCGGCCCGGGCTGGGCGTGGAACTGGATCTGAAGCAGCTCAAGCTGGTGACGGAGATTACCCAGCCGATCACGGCTCGTGCACAGACGTATTTCCGGCCCGACGGTTCCATCACCAACTGGTGATGCCGGCTAGCGGAACAACAGCGGCGCGAATTCGCTCAGGTAAAGCCGCCATACCTTGAACACGTGCGCGCCCTCGCTGGGCCGGAAGGTGTGCTTGATCTGGTGCGAGGCGAGCAGCTCAGAGAATTTCTGCGACCGCTCGAAGAGG